>NZ_JBSVXD010000057.1:0-31165 GCF_054070755.1 Pseudomonas sp. SDO5591_S426
GGAACAGGAAATACTTGTGGGAGCGGGCTGGCCCGCGAGAACCCCACCACGTTCAAACATTATGTCGACTGACACACCGCCATCGCGGGCAAGCCTCGCTCCAACAGGTTAGCCTGCCGCGCCTATACCGATATTAGTCCGCACTCGCCCCTCCAACCTGCGCTTCAACCCCCGCGACTCGATCAACAGCTTCGAGCCTTTGGCCGCATTCGCCCGACCCCATTCCTCCAGCAATTCCAGACACGAATGATCGATGTAGCTCAGGTTATTGAGCGGCACATGCACCGTCGTGCCCGGTGCAATGCTGCCCAGTACTTTGGTCAACGCCGGCACTTTGAGAAACGTCGCCGCACCCACCAGACGCAACTCCATCTCGCCGTCCTGGGGTAGATCGATCAGGCTGATTTTCAACCGTGAAGCCTTCAGCGCCAGTTTCACCAGGGTCAGGCCGAAACCGATCAGTACGCCGGTCAACAAGTCAGTGAAGATGATCGCCAAGGCCGTCGCGGCGTAGGTGAACATCGGCATCCGGCCATAGCGACCCAGACCGCGGAAGGCCTTGAGGTCGACCAGTTTGAAACCCGTGTAAACCAGTACACCGGCCAGGCTCGCCACCGGAATGCTTTGCAGCACACTCGACAGCAACAACACGAACGCCAGCAGCCAGAGGCCATGGAAAATCGTCGAGTAGCGGGTGGTGGCACCGGCCTGGACGTTGGCCGAACTGCGCACGATCACCCCGGTCATCGGCAACGCGCCGAGCAAGCCGCAGAGCATGTTGCCCACGCCTTGGGCTGACAGTTCGCGATCAAAGTCAGAACGTTGGCCGCTGTGCATGCGGTCCACGGCCGCGGCGGACAGCAAGGTTTCGGCGCTGGCGATGAACGCCACCGCGAATGCAGCGATCAGCAGGCTCGGGTCGGCGAGGTTGAGCAGGTCCGCCGGGCGCAGCCAGTCAATCGCCTCCGCCAGGTTCGCCGGGACCTCAACACGTTTGACCGGCAATGCCAGCACCAGACTGGCGATTGTCGCCAGACCCACCCCAAGCAACGCTCCGGGGACGAAGCGCAATGAATGCGGGCGGAATTTTTCCCACAGCCACATCACGGCAATGGTCGATAGACCGAGCAAACCGGCCTGCCAACCGAACGATGGCAATGCCTGGGCCACCGCACCGGGAAACGCCGTGAGGTTATCCAGGCCGGACGGTTTCGGCGCTGCGTCGAGCATCACATGCACCTGCGAAAGTACGATCAGCACGCCAATTCCGGCGAGCATGCCGTACACCACCGCTGGCGCCGTGACCCGAAACCAGCAACCGAGCTTCAAGCGCCCGGCCACCAGTTGCAGAAAACCCGCCAGCAACAGGATCGGCCCGAGCATGGCCACGCCGTGCTGGCGCACCAGTTCGAACACCAGAACCGCCAAACCCGCCGCGGGCCCGCTGACTTGCAGCGGAGAACCCGCCAACCAGCCCACGACCAAACCCCCGACGATCCCGGTGATCAGGCCTTTGGCTGGCGGTAGTCCTGAGGCGATGGCAATGCCCATGCACAAGGGCAGGGCGACCAGAAACACCACCACCGAAGCCAACAGCTCCCGTGGCAGAACAGCTTTGAGTTGCGCAGCACGCATGATGATTCTCCCGAAGTTTTCTTCAGGCATGGCAAAGCCGGACTGCCTGTTCGGCAGCCACGGCTTATCCACACAAATGTTTAGGAGTTTTTAGAAGCGCGCTTTGGGCGTCGCCACCGGAATGGGCAGGCTGCCATTGAGTGGCAGGAAACAACCCTGGTCGGCGTCGTAGGCTTTTATTTCGCTGGTCTCGATGTCGTAGACCCAGCCATGGATGAACAGATGACCGTTCGCCATGCGCGAGGCTACCGAGGGATGGGTGCGCAAGTGCTGCAATTGAGCGATGACATTCTCCTCAGTGAGGATATGCATGGTCTCGTTTTCATCGGCGCAATTGCAGTTGTCGTGCACCATGGTTTTAGCGACTTCCGCATGCCGTAGCCAGGCTTTGACCGTGGGCATTTTTTCCAGGCTGTCGGGGTTGAGCACCGCCCGCATCGCGCCGCAATCGGAATGACCGCAGATGATGATGTGCTGCACACCCAGCGCTAGCACCGCATACTCGATGGCGGTGGAAACGCCACCATTCATCTGCCCGTAAGGCGGTACGACGTTGCCGACATTGCGGGTCACGAACAGGTCGCCAGGCGAGCTGTGGGTGATCAGTTCAGGCACGATGCGCGAATCGGCGCAGGTAATGAACATCGCCCTTGGCTGTTGCGCCGTGGCGAGTTTTTTGAAGAGTTCTTCCTGCTGCGGAAAGATCTCATGATGAAAATGCAAGAAGCCGTCAACGATATGCTTCAACGCTGCATCGGCGGTTTCCGCCTCGGGTTGGGCAGAAGCCGACGCAGCCAACGGCTGTTTATCCTTGTCACTCATGATTCATCCTCTTTGGCGGGCTCAGGGTGTTATCCCGTATGTCCGGTGTGAAGCCAGTGGCTGGTTAAAAAACATCCAGGCCGGAAAGCTCGACCCGTCAGTCACTCGATGAACAAGGTAGCGGCCGAATCTTAACTCAAACTGAATAAAACGCTCTAGGACGTGTGTTCCAGGTCACAAAAAACGTGACCAGCTTAATTCTTGAGCGCTTCCTTCAGTACTCAACCATAGGCCAATTGTCCTCAAATCAACGACATTTGGCGACCCGGCGGACAGAAGGCTTCGCAGTCCAGGTTAAAACCTTCCCGACGATTGAGCCCCAGCCGCTTGATGGTCTTGGCAAAGCGCTGCGCCAGCAGGTCGGCAAACGGTCCTTCGCCGCGCATCCGTGCGCCAAAGCGGCTGTCGTAAAGCTCGCCGCCCCGGCTCTGGCGAATCAGGCTCAGGACATGCGCCGCCCGTTGCGGATAGTGGGCGGCCAGCCATTCTTCAAACAGAGGCGCCACTTCCAATGGCAAGCGCAACATCATGTAGGCAGCGCTTTTCGCCCCGGCCGCCTGGGCTTCGGTCAGCAGGCTTTCGAGTTCGCTGTCGTTGATCATGGGAATCATCGGCGAGCACAGCACCCCCACCGGAATGCCCGCCTCGCGCATGACCCTGATCGCCCGCAGCCGGGCTTTGGGCGCGGCGGCGCGGGGTTCGAGGATGCGTTTGAGCTCGTCGTCCAGAGTGGTCAGGCTGATCATCACCGCCACCAGCCTTTGTTCGGCGAGCTCCGCCAACAGGTCGAGATCACGAAGGATCAGCGACCCTTTGGTGACGATGGTCACCGGATGTCTGTAGCGCAACAGCACTTCGAGGGTTTGCCGCGTGATCTTGTATTCGCGCTCGATCGGCTGATACGGGTCGGTGTTGGAGCCGAGGTTGATCGGCGCACATTGGTAGCCGCGTTTGGACAGCTGCTGCTCCAGCACATCCACAGCGTTGGTTTTGGCGATCAGCTTGGTCTCGAAATCCAGCCCCGGCGACATGTCCCAGTAAGCGTGGCTTGGTCGCGCGTAGCAATAAATACATCCGTGTTCGCAACCGCGATAGGGATTGATCGAGCGATCGAAGGGCAGGTCCGGCGAGTTGTTTTTGGTGATGATGGTTTTCGCCGTCTCGATGCGCACTTCAGTGCCTTGAGTCACCGGCGCTTCCTGGTACCAGCCGTCGTCCTCGGCCACCGAGCGGCTCGGAGCAAAGCGATTGTGCGGGTTGGCGGCAGTGCCGCGACCGCGGGGAGGCAGAGGAGTGGCCATCGATGGAGTCCTTGATCTGTATATCCATACAGTATCCGAGACTGCACGTGTCGACCAGTACCGTTCAGCCTTTGATTGGCTGGCGGACCCTCCACGCCAAACTTCCATGTTAACTAGTAAAGTGACGAAACATATAGGTCATGGCTGGATTAAAAGTTAGCTCGTATATTCGGATCTCCAATTAACACCCACTACAGCAAACAAATAAAAGGATTTATTTATGTCGTTCTTTAATTCGCGCGGTATTTTTCTTCAACTTATGCAGCCGGGCCCATCGGAACCTAATACCGTTGTTTCGCTGCAACTTGCTCGCAAGGAGCAAAGCTGGGATGCGCAGAATGAGCAACAAGTCGAAGCTCTGGTTGATTCGGTTTTTTTCACGGCTACCTCCACAGACCTTGGCAACTCTTTCAGTATCCGCACCGTTGACAAGGATGTAGACGGGGACCGGGTCATTGGTGCCGATGACAAAGCCAAGTTACAGGCACTGGCCAAGGCGTACGCCAGTATCGTAAATCCCTGATCCCTACCTTTCAGATTACTGGAAAGCGCTATTGCCGAATGCATGCGGATTCCGCGTGCATTCAACTCAGCCACGAGGATAAAAATGTCTATTCCCATAAAAACCGGTGTTTATCTACAACAAATAGAGACGACCGAAGATGTGCAGGTAGTTGTCAAGCTGATAAGGGCTGGCGAATATCCGGACAAAACAATGGATCAGTTCGCGGATATTCTTGCAATTGTGCCCTCCGTGACACTTCATATAGAAGAATATGGCAATACTACAAAGCTCGATTTTGACCCATGGTCAGATATCAATGTCACTCCAGACAATAGCATCGACGAAAAGGACGTTGCCGCCCTCACACAACTTGCGCTCGCCTTTTATGACCAACTAGTAATTGCTTCAGACGGAATAGTGTACCTCTATCATCTTCCCACTGAACCACCCGAGCTTCGAGTGGCTGTTGAGGAGTTCGACATTGATGAGGATGATCACCAACTGTATAGCCAGCGCGTGTACGAGACCAAAGCTGCGGATTCCGGCTCGCCATTTGAAGTTAGGGGGCGCAACCCTGTAACTGGAAATTTGTTTGACTATGGGACCGCACTGAACGGGTTGCTTCAAGCCTTCATCAAACTGAAACTGTAATCCGGGCTACGGCTTCACGATTCTTTGACAGACAACTCACAGGCCTTTGACCGCTCTAGGGGGATGCTCGCAGGTAACTTCCCGTCCCTTCCTGAACGGTCAACCCAGCATGTCCCTACCGCGTTTTATCCCAGCGATGTGCCTGTCGCTGGTCGCACTGTTCAACCTTATGCCTGCACGGGCTGACGACGGCACTTCGCCGCGCCCGGCAGAGTGGGCTCAATCGGTCGAGGTGCAATACAACCTCTACCAAATGTCCCCGACGCTCTATCGAAGCGCCATGCCGGACCAGGGAGCGGTGCCTTTACTGAAACGACTCAAGGTGGGGACCGTTATCACGTTCCTGCCCGAATCGGATTCACGCTGGCTGAGTACGCCTGATATCACCCAAGTACAACTGCCCTATCGCACCAATCATGTGGATGACGCAGACATACTCAAGGCCCTGCGCACCATTCAAACCGCCGAAGCCAACGGCCCGGTGCTGATGCACTGCAAGCACGGCTCTGACCGCACCGGCCTGATCGCGGCCATGTACAGGGTGGTGGTGCAAGGTTGGAGCAAGGAGGACGCGCTGAGCGAAATGACTCAGGGTGGCTTTGGTGACAGCACCCATTTCAAGGACGGGGTTCGTTACATGATGCAGGCGGATGTCGACAAGTTGCGCGAGGCGTTGGTCAACGGCGATTGCAGTACGACCCCGTTCGCGGCGTGTTCAATGAAAAACTGGTTCCAGTCGGCTCATCTTCAGTAGCAACGCCTTCCCCTGCATTGCGCAGAGGAAGGCGTTTTTCTGATCAATGCTGTTCGTCAGTTTTCTTTTTCAGCTTCGGGTTCGGGAAAAACTGCACAGCCTGAACCTTGGTGTCCGGTGCTTTCAGGGCGGACGTGTTGACCCGGGTGCCCAACTCCTTGGGCACCGACAGACCTTGTTCATTCAGCGTATCGGAATAGCCGCAGGCCACACACTCGCGATGTGGCACGCTGTCTTCATTCCACATCATCAACTTGTCCGGCTCACTGCAAGCCGGGCAGACCGCGCCGGCGATAAAGCGTCGTTTGGTAATCACAGGACCCTCACTCATGCTGCCGCGTCCTCACTCAGGCCGCTGTGGCGCAAGAGTGCGTCAATCGATGGCTCACGGCCACGGAAGTCGACGAACAGCACCATCGGCTCCTGGGAACCCCCGCGGGCGAGAATCGCTTCCCGGAACGCACGACCGGTGGCGGCATTGAGCACGCCTTCTTCTTCAAACTTCGAGAACGCGTCGGCGGACAGCACTTCAGCCCATTTGTAGCTGTAGTAACCCGCGGCATAACCGCCAGCGAAGATGTGGGCGAAGCTGTTAGGGAAGCGGTTGTAGGCCGGCGGACGCATGACCGAAACTTCGTCGCGCACGCCTTCGAGCACTTGCAGCACACTGCGGCCGTCGCCATGGGTGGCGTGCAGTTCGAAGTCGAACAACGAGAACTCCAACTGGCGGACCATCATCAGGCCGGACTGGAAATTTTTCGCCGCGAGCATTTTCTGCAGCAGGTCCTGCGGCAGTGGCTCACCGCTTTCATAGTGACCGGAAATCAGCGCCAGGCCTTCCGGTTCCCAGCACCAGTTTTCCATGAACTGGCTCGGCAACTCGACCGCATCCCAGGCCACGCCGTTGATACCGGAGACACCGGCATGCTCGACGCGGGTCAGCAAGTGATGCAGGCCGTGACCGAACTCGTGGAACAGGGTGGTCACTTCATCGTGGGTCAGCAGCGCAGGCTTGCCGCTGTCGGCCGGGGTGAAGTTGCACACCAGGTTGGCCACCGGGCTTTGCAGCACACCGCCAGCGGTGCGGCGGCGGTCGCGGGCTCCGTCCATCCACGCGCCGCCACGCTTGTTGGCGCGGGCGTAGAGGTCGAAGAAGAAGCGGCCGACGTGCTGACCGTTTTCCTTGATTTCGAACAGGCGAACATCCGGGTGCCAGGTGTCGAAGCCTTTCTGTTCGGCGATTTCGATGCCGTACAGACGTTGCACGATGGCGAACAGGCCGCCCAGCACTTTATCGATCGGGAAATAGGCGCGCAGGGCTTCCTGGGCAACGCTGTAACGCTGCTCGCGGAGTTTTTCACCGTAGAAACCGCTGTCCCAGCTTTGCAGGTCCGGGCAACCTTGTTCGGCGGCGTAAGCCTTGAGCTGTTGCAGATCCTGCGCGGCGAACGGTTTGCTGCGTTGGGCCAGATCGCGCAGGAAGCTCAACACTTGATCGCTGGACTCGGCCATTTTGGTGGCCAGGCTCAACTCCGAGAAACTGGCGAAGCCCAGAAGTTTTGCCAGTTCCTGACGCAGGTCGAGAATTTCTTCCATGACCGGGCCGTTATCGTTCTGCCCGGCATTCGGGCCTTGATCCGACGCACGCGTGCAGTAGGCGGCGTAGACTTCTTCGCGCAGGCCACGGTCGTGGGCGTAGGTCATCACCGCGTAGTAGCTCGGGAATTCCAGGGTGATCAGCCAGCCATCCAGATCCTTGGCTTGAGCGGCGGCGGCCATTTGCGCCTTGGCTGAATCGGTCAGGCCGGCGAGGGCGGCTTCATCGGTGATGTGCTTGGTCCAGGCCTGGGTCGCGTCGAGCAACTGATTGGAGAATCGACTGCCCAGCTCGGAGAGTTTGCTCTGCACTTCGGCGTAGCGTTTTTGCTCCGCTTCCGGCAGGTCGATACCCGACAGACGGAAGTCACGCAGGGCGTGTTCCAGGATAGTTTTCTGCGCCACATCGAAACCGGCGGCTTCCGGGCTGTTGGCCAGGGCTTCATAGGCCTGGAACAGTTCACGGTTCTGGCCCATTTCGGTGGAGTAGGCGCTCAAGGCTGGCAGGCACGACTCGTAGGCTTCACGCAGTTCGGCGCTGTTGCACACGGCATTCAAATGGCTGACCGGGCTCCAGGCGGCGCCCAGGCGATCGTTGAGTTCGTCCATCGCCAGCACCAGGCCGGCCCAGGTCGGTTGTTTGCCCTGGGTCTTGAGGATCTCGATAATGGCAGCGCGATTGTCAGCCAGGATCTGTTCAATGGCCGGTTGCACATGCTCGGCACGGATCGCGGAGAACGGCGGCAGGTCGTAGGACTGCAAAAGAGGGTTGTTCACGCTCACGGTTGGCACCTTGGCTGGAAGAAACATGCAGCCATCTTAATTACAATCGACGTTCACCGCAGCTATCAGCAACAGAGAGAAACCCTATCGTGAATCTTCGCAAGTATCAGAACCACACGCCGCTGCTGGGCAAAGGCGCTTTTGTCGACCGTTCGGCGGTGGTGATCGGCGACGTCGAGATCGGCGAAGACAGCTCGGTGTGGCCATTGACGGTGATCCGCGGCGACATGCACCGCATCCGCATCGGTGCGCGCACCAGCGTGCAGGATGGCTGCGTGCTGCACATTACCCATGCCGGGCCGTTCAACCCTGACGGTTTCCCGTTGCTGATCGGTGATGACGTGACCATCGCCCACAAAGTCATGCTCCATGGCTGCACCGTCGGCAGTCGGGTTTTGATCGGCATGGGCAGCATCGTCATGGACGGCGCAGTGGTTGCCGACGATGTGATCATTGGCGCCGGCAGCCTGGTGCCACCGGGCAAGCGCCTGGAAAGCGGATTCCTGTATGTCGGTAGCCCGGTGAAACAGATCCGGCCACTGACTGACAAGGAACAAGCCTTTTTCACCTACAGCGCGGCGAACTACGTGAAGCTCAAGGATCTGCATCTGGCCGAAGGCTACGATCAGGTCTGAAACGTCTCGCTATTGCCCAGGAATTTTCATGCATTACCAAACCGTTCTGTTCGACCTTGATGGCACCCTCACCGACCCGCGTGAAGGCATCACCCGTTCGATTCAGTTTGCCTTGAGCAAGCTCGGCATCGATGAGCCCGACCTGACCAAACTCGAACACTTCATCGGCCCGCCGTTGTTGCAGGCGTTCATGCAGTTTTATGACTTCGATGAGCCGAAAGCCTGGGAAGCGGTGAATTTCTATCGCGAGCGTTTCAAGGTCACCGGCCTGTACGAAAACCGCGTGTTCGATGGCGTCACGCCGCTGCTCGAAACCCTTGGCGGACAAGGGCGACAGCTGTACATCGCCACCTCCAAGCCATGGGTTTTCGCCCGGGAAATCGCCCGGCATTTCGACTTCGCCAAACACTTCAAAGTGATCTACGGCAGCGAACTGGACGGCACCCGGACCAACAAGGTCGAATTGATCGCGCACCTGATTGCGGAAGAAGGCCTGGACCCGGCCAATACCCTGATGATCGGCGACCGCAAGCACGACTTGATCGGTGCGCGCAGCAATGGGTTGGATGCGGCGGCGGTGGGGTATGGGTTTGGCAGTCGGGAAGAGCTGAGTGCCGAAGCCCCGGCCTTCCATTTTGAAACGCTGGACGAGATGCATCAGGCGTTTTTGCGGCATTAATTAAATCGCCATCGCGGGCAAGCCTTGCTCCTACGGATTAATGTCGTTCACAACATTGTGGTTCGACAATACCTCCTGTAGGAGCAAGGCTTGCCCGCGATGACGTCAGCCCAGCCACATCAACTGTCAGAACCTGCCAAAGTCTTCAATGCAGCTTTACGCTGATCAACTGGCAGCGCGCCAAGTTTCTCGACTTCGGCATAAAACCTCACCCAATCCCCATCCACCTGCTCAAACAGCGCACTAAACGCCGGCACCCACTGGTCATACAAACCAAACGGCAGTAACCGGGCATTGTTCATCGGCGCATTGATCCACGCGTCGTAACGTTTGTCCCCGGCCCATTGGCTGTCACGCATCTGTCGGTATTCGCTGCGCAATTGCTCGAACGCTTCAGCTTTGCGTCGACGCATTTGCTCGGGCGGCAGCGGCAGGGTGTACAGTTTTTCCAGTCGGGTGCGGGTGTCCAGCACCAGCTGAATGAATTGATCCCGTTGTTGCGCCTGTGTCCCGCTTTCAGGCGGCAGGCTGCGGTAAGCGCGCCATTGGCGGGTGCCTTCCTGCTCGACGAAGGTGGCGAATGACTCGTTGAACTCCGTGTCGTCCTTCACATAAACGCGCTGGTGCGCCAGTTCGTGAAAAATCAGCGTGGCCAGGCGCTCATCGCCCCAGCCCATCATCGAGTTCATGATCGGGTCGTTAAACCAGCCCAGGGTCGAATACGCCTCGACACCTCCGATTGACACGTCCATGCCCTGTAGGCGTTGTAACGCCGCCTCACCGCGAGCCGCACTCTGGCTGTAGTACCCGCGATAGGCCACGCAACCGGCAATCGGGAAGCAATGGTTCTGTGGCTTCAGGGAAAATTCCGGCGTGACGAACACGTTCCAGACCACATAGGGCCGGCCGATGTCGGCATACAGGCGATAGCTCTGATTGTCCGGCAGGTGCAGCTGTCGGCTGGCGAAGGTCCGGGCTTTTTGTGATTGGGCCAGGTGCGCACGCAGTTTCTCATCGCGCTGTGGGTCGGCAATCACACTGGAAACCGGCTCTCGTGCCCGCAGCAGTTGCAGCTGACCGCTGGCCAATTGGCTGTAGTAGCTGACGCTGGAACAACCGTTGAGCAACAAAAACAACACACCCGGAAACAAAACGCGCAAAACGCGATCAAGTAACCCAGGGCTTGGACGCAGCCTTATCAAAATAAAAAATTCCCGGAGAGTCTGCTCGCAAGACTATCCCGCTTGACTGGAGCTCCGCTATGCGCAAATTGATGCTGACGGGAGGCCTGCTGACGCTGGCCGGTTGTGCTGGATTCGGATTGCCTCACCATGATCCGACGCAAGCATGGATCGATCTGGAGTCGCATCAGGAAGACACGGCCCTGCTGGCGGTGGAGGTGGATAATAAAGCGGCCACCGATAAACGCTATTTTGAGGTGCAGCCCGGCAGCCATGAGCTGACGGTCCGTTATCAATTCCCGGTCCAGCCCACCAACATCGGGCCCGACGCCGAGCCACTCTGGCGTGATTGCCAGATGAATGTGAAATTCAACGACTTCAACGCGGGCGAGCGCTATCAATTGCAAGCGGGGAATATCGGTTTCAGGCCGTGGGCCAAGCTCTACGATCAGCAGCGAAAAGTAATTGGCCAAGGCACACCTGCAGGCTGCCAACGCACCTGATCGGCGCTATTCTGAAGATCCCGACATTGGGACATTCATCATGCGCAGGTTGATGCTGTTACTGGCCGCGAGTGCGATGGCCGGCTGTTCGACTCCGATGCCGGCGGCCAATCCGAATATGGCGTGGGTCGACTTCTCTACGCCATTTCCCAACGATAAATTGCTGATGGCCGAGCGACTGGACAATCAGCGTTTACGCGAGGGGCGTTTTTTCCAGGTGACTCCCGGTAGCCACGAACTGACTGTGCGTTTCGACTTCGAAGTGCCGAGCGGCGGTTCGGACTTGTTTGGCGGTGGTTCGGAGCGGCTGTGCTACATGATCATCAAGTACGATCACTTCGAGGCCGGTCAGCGTTATCTGCTGCAAGCTCGCTCCATGGCGTTCACCCCCGAAGCACGGCTGTATAACGCCAAACATGAAATTGTCGCAGAAGAGCGCCAGATCAACTGTGTGCCGTGAGGCCGATCAGCGGTCATTCTTCTGATAGATGATTTTCTTGGTGCCGTTTTCGCACGAACCTACGACCATGTTCTGATCGTGTACTTCGTCGTTGCGAACGATCTCCAGGGTGTAGGACATCACCCCGCGGGCCTGGATCTTGGCTTCGATTTCGGCCTTGAGTTCTTCACAGGGTTTCGGTGCCGCCAAAGCCGAAGTGGCCATTGCGCAACAGATAACCGCCAAGGCAAAACGTTTCATGGTTGAAGCTCCTTTGAGGCAGCGCGCATGGACATGCGTTTTTGCTGCTGTCATTTATTCGACCATAGTTTTGCGACTGTTGTTTTGTTTCAACGCAAAAAGATCGCAGCCTTCGGCAGCTCCTACAGATTCACTCTGCCTTTGTAGGAGCTGCCGCAGGCTGCGATCTTTGAGCTGGTTTAATTCACCAAAGTCGCGTCAAGACTGATCTTGGCATTCAGCACCTTGGAAACCGGGCAACCTTCCTTGGCCTTGTTGCTCAGTTCTTCGAATTGCGCCTGGCTGGCGCCGGGAATTTTCGCCTTGAGAATCAGTTTCACCGCCGTGATCGCAAAACCGCCGTCTACCTGGTCCAGAGTGACTTCGGCATTGGTATCGATACTGTCGGCCTTGAGTCCTGCGTCACCGAGAATCATGGAGAAGGCCATGGAGAAACAACCCGCATGCGCGGCGCCGATCAGCTCTTCCGGGTTGGTACCCTTGCCGCCTTCGAAGCGCGCCTTGAAGCCATAAGGCGCTTCCCTGAGTACGCCGGTTTCCGTGGAAATCGAGCCGATGCCGGTTTTCAGATCACCTTCCCAGTGGGCCGATGCTTTCTTGATGATAGCCATGCCTTGTCTCCTCAAGATCCGGCGCGAAGCGTCGCGCCTTCGTGGTTTTGGTCGCTAGGGTTCTGAGGATAGACGGTGACGCAAAGTTCACTTCATCCGATCGGTCCGCTTTTTTGGTAGGAATTTTTCCCGTGCTATTGAAACTCGGGTATATGCCCACATTGCATGAAACACGCTTATAGAATCGGCAGGTTTTCGTTCGCAAGAAAAAACCTGCGCCCTCAATTGGAGAAGCAGGTTCATGAAACGACTGTCCGATATCAAGTTCTCGACTCTCGATCTGGTCCCCGTGCGGGAAAACGGCAGCGCGGCCCAGTCGCTGCGCAACTCGCTGGACCTGGCGCAGCACGTCGAGAAATTCGGCTACCACCGCTTCTGGGTCGCCGAACACCACAACATGGACGGCATCGCCAGTTCCGCGACCTCGGTGCTGCTGGGTTATCTCGCGGGCGGCACGTCGACCATTCGCGTGGGTTCCGGCGGCGTAATGTTGCCTAACCACGCACCGCTGGTGATTGCCGAACAGTTCGGCACCCTGGAAAGTCTGTATCCGGACCGCATTGACCTGGGTCTCGGTCGTGCTCCCGGTTCCGATCAGATGACCGCCCGTGCGCTGCGCCGCGAGCGTTCCGGCAGCGCCGACGACTTCCCTGAAGATGTCGCTGAACTGGTGCGTTATCTCGGCCCACGCACTCCGGACCAACGCGTCATCGCAATGCCCGGTACCGGAACCAATGTGCCGATCTGGCTGTTGGGCTCCAGCCTGTTCAGCGCACAACTGGCAGGTGAACGCGGTTTGCCCTACGCCTTCGCCTCCCATTTCGCACCGCGCTTCATGCACGAAGCCATTCGCGTCTATCGCAATCACTTCAAGCCTTCAGCCGTGCTGGACAAGCCCTACGTAATGCTCGGCGTGCCATTGGTGGCTGCCGACACCGATGAGCAGGCCGATTACCTGGCGACTTCAGTGTTCCAGCGCATTCTCGCGTTGATGCGTGGCCAGAGCCTGGTGCAGCGTCCGCCGGTGCAAACCATGGATGGTCTATGGCTGCCCCATGAGAAAGCCGCGGTGCAGGACTTCCTGGGGCTGGCCATGATTGGCAGCCCGCAGAAGATCCGGGCGAAACTGGACGTGTTGATCGAGCAGACCCAGCCCGACGAGCTGATTTTTACCTGCGACCTGTATGAACACGCCGATCGTCTGCATTCCTACGAGCTATTGGCGCAAGTCATGAAGGGCTGAGATTTCGTTCAGCACATAAAAAAGCCGACGTTATGCGTCGGCTTTTTCATACACAGCGGTTCACCCTAGCGTTTGTAGACAATTTCCTTCGTACCCTTTTCACAGGTGCCGACGACTTTTCCGTCAGCCGCACTGCCTTTGTCGACGATCTCCAGCGAATAATTGGAAACGCCCTTGGCATCAAGCTTTGCGGCGATCTCGGCTTTCAGCTCTTCGCAGGATTTGCCGTCAGCGAAGGCAGTACCCGCCAGGCTCAACAAACCTACCGCCAAAATAAACTTCTTCATCGGTCGCATTCTCTGGTCGGATCAAAAAGGGGCATCCAGGCACTGGCCGGACACGCTCATTCAGCGCTTTGCCATTCCTTGTGGCATTCGGCCAGCGCGCAAGTTCAGAAGACTAGACCAAAGTCAGCTGCTGGCAATCCGGAATCCGACCTTGAGGGTGACCTGGAAGTGCGCTGCCTTGCCATCCTTGATATGCCCACGGGTTTCGGTGACTTCAAACCATTCCATGTACTTGAGACTTTTACTGGCCTCGGCCAGTGCGTTGTTGATCGCGTCTTCGATACTGCTGGTGGACGAGCCGACCAGTTCGACTTTCTTGTAGGTGTGATGGTCAGTCATGGCGTTCTCCTTAGGGTGTGAAATACAGCCTAGCAGTGAATTTCCGTCTTACTTCTGTCGGTTCGTCCGACATGGGAGTTCACATTTACTGCACTTTCTCGAGCCCCTGAAGTCCCAACCAACACACGCCACTCATCAACAATGCAGGAGAGCCACCATGGCCAACAGCTCGTTACGTAAAGCCTCATTGCAAAGCATGGAAGCGGAGATCGAGAGTCTGCTCAAATCCTTGGAAAACCTGAAGGACGACGCCTCGGACGAGTCGCGTAAAACCCTCAAGGTGCTTAAAGGCAACGCCGAGAACGCGCTGAGACACTCGCGCCATCTGCTCGCCGATGCCTATGAAGAGGTCAAGGTGAAAACCCGGGAAACCGGAATCGCGACCCGGGACTACGCCCAGGAACACCCTTGGACTACAGCCGGTGTTGCCGTTGGTGCGCTGGGCCTGCTGGCGGCTTACCTGTTGTTCAAACGCGGTGACTGATCTGCCTGGCGCAGCTCGTTTTTGAGCCAATGCGCCAGTTGCCGGGCGCGCCCGTCCGCGGCGCGCTTGGGTAACCACAACGCCAAATGCGCCGGGGTTTCGCTGAAACCCCACGGTGCGACCAGGCGACCCGCCTTCAAGTCTTCGGCCACCAGCGGTTCAGGGGCAATCGCCACGCCCAGCCCGGCCACGGCCGCCTCCAGCAAGTAATACAAATGCTCGAAACCCTGTCCGTACTTCAACGCTTTGGCGTCGAGGCCACTTTGTTGCGCCCAGCTGGGCCAGGCTTGCGGGCGCGAGGTGGTGTGCAGCACTGATTCGCTCAGCAGCGCTGTGGCGGGAGCCGACTTGAGCCGTTCATATCCGGCAAACCGTGGACTCATCACCGGGCCGATCCGTTCGCTGGCGAGCTCGAACACCTGCATGTCCGCTGGCCAGGGTGGCTCGGCAAACACCAGCAAGGCGTCCAGGCCTGGACGGCGGGGGTCGAGATCACCTTCGCCAGCCGACAGGTGCAGACGCAAGTCCGGCAAATCAGCGTTCAACCGCCCCAGACGCGGAATGAACCATCGGGCCAGCAAGCTTCCCGAACAGCCGAGTACAAAAGGCGCATCGGCGGTGCTCTGGGTGATTTCAGCGCACACGGTACGCAGGCGCTCGAACGCTTCAGCGCTGGCGTCGCGCAAACGCAGGCCGGCATCTGTGAGTTTAAGGCCGCGACCATCCTTGATGAAAAGACTTACGCCGAGGTGTTCTTCCAGCACTTTCAGCTGACGACTGACTGCGCCGTGAGTGACGTGCAGCTGCTCGGCGGCCTGACTGACACTGTTCAGGCGAGCCGTTGCTTCGAAGGCGCGCAGGGCGTTCAGCGGTGGGAGATCGTGGCTCATGAGATCTGTGAGTTTTCCTGACAGGTTGCGGCGATCTTATCGGTTTTCAGTCTGGTACGTCAGGGGTAGAGTGGACCTCATTGTCACTTCACGCATTCAACTGGAGCGCCCCATGACCCAGACTAATCTGCGCAACGGCCCTGACGCCAACGGCCTGTTTGGCGCGTTCGGCGGCCGTTACGTCGCTGAAACCCTGATGCCGTTGATCCTCGATCTGGCCCGCGAATACGAAGCGGCCAAGGAAGATCCTGCATTCAAAGAAGAATTGGCCTACTTCCAGCGCGACTACGTCGGTCGTCCAAGTCCGCTGTATTTCGCCGAACGCCTGACCGAGTTCTGCGGCGGCGCGAAGATTTATCTCAAGCGTGAAGAGCTGAACCACACCGGCGCGCACAAGATCAACAACTGCATCGGCCAGATCCTGCTGGCGCGGCGCATGGGCAAAAAACGCATCATCGCCGAGACCGGCGCCGGCATGCACGGCGTGGCGACCGCTACCGTTGCGGCACGTTTCGGCCTGGATTGCGTGATCTACATGGGCACCACTGACATCGAGCGTCAGCAGGCCAACGTATTCCGCATGAAGCTGCTGGGCGCTGAAGTGATCCCGGTCGTGGCCGGCACCGGCACCCTGAAGGACGCGATGAACGAAGCCCTGCGGGACTGGGTGACCAACGTCGACAGCACTTTCTATCTGATCGGCACCGTGGCCGGTCCGCACCCTTATCCAGCGATGGTTCGCGACTTCCAGGCCGTCATCGGCAAGGAAACCCGCGACCAGTTGCAAGCCCAGGAAGGCCGCCTGCCGGACAGTCTGGTGGCGTGCATCGGCGGTGGTTCCAACGCAATGGGCCTGTTCCACCCGTTCCTCGACGACAAGAGCGTGGACATCATCGGTGTTGAAGCGGCCGGCTACGGCATCGAAACCGGCAAACACGCGGCCAGCCTGAACGGCGGCGTACCGGGTGTGCTGCACGGCAATCGCACCTTCCTGTTGCAGGACGACGATGGCCAGATCATCGATGCCCACTCGATTTCCGCCGGCCTGGACTACCCGGGTATCGGTCCGGAACACGCCTGGTTGCATGACATCGGCCGCGTACAGTACACCTCGGTGACGGATGACGAGGCACTCGATGCATTCCACAAATGCTGCCGCCTGGAAGGGATCATTCCTGCCCTGGAAAGCGCCCACGCTTTGGCTGAAGTGTTCAAACGCGCACCGAAGCTGCCGAAAGATCACCTGATGGTGGTCAACCTGTCTGGCCGTGGCGACAAAGACATGCAGACCGTGATGCACCACATGGAACAATCGCAGCAGGAGAAACACTGATGAGCCGCCTGCAAACACGTTTTGCCGAACTCAAGGAACAGAACCGCGCCGCCCTGGTGACCTTCGTCACCGCTGGCGACCCGAGCTACGACACCTCGTTGGCGATCCTCAAAGGCTTGCCGGCGGCTGGCGCCGATGTGATCGAGTTGGGCATGCCCTTCACCGATCCAATGGCCGATGGTCCGGCGATCCAACTCGCCAACATCCGCGCGTTGGCTGCCAAGCAGAACCTGGCGAAAACCCTGCAAATGGTTCGCGAGTTCCGCGAAGGCAATACCGAGACGCCACTGGTGCTGATGGGTTACTTCAACCCGATCCACATGTACGGCGTGCCGCGTTTCATTGTTGAAGCCAAAGAGGCCGGTGTTGACGGTCTGATCGTGGTTGACCTGCCACCGGAGCATAACGGTGAGCTGTGCGACCCGGCGCAGGCGGCAGGTTTGGACTTTATCCGCCTGACCACACCGACCACCGATGACGTGCGTTTGCCGACTGTTCTCAATGGCAGCTCCGGGTTCGTGTACTACGTTTCGGTGGCCGGTGTGACCGGTGCTGGCGCAGCGACGCTGGAGCACGTCGAAGAGGCGGTCGCTCGTCTGCGTCGCCATACCGATCTGCCGATCAGCATCGGTTTCGGCATTCGCACACCAGAGCAAGCGGCGAACATCGCGCGTCTGGCCGATGGTGTTGTGGTGGGTTCGGCGTTGATCGATCACATCGCCAATGCGACGACGCCGGAGCAGGCAGTGGACGGCGTACTGAGCCTTTGCTCGGCGTTGTCCGAGGGCGTGCGTAAGGCTCGCGTCAGCTGAAGGTAAAGTTCCTGATACAGAGGAATTAGAGCCTTCCGGCACAGACTAATCAGCAAGACCGAGGGCTTCAGGACTATGTTCTGAAGCCCTTTTTGCTGTTTGTGTTGTGAGGAAATACCTGATGAAAATGCCGAAACGTCTGATTGCCAGCCTGGGTGTGCTGATGCTCAGTGCGACTCCGTTGCTGCACGCCAGCGCCGATCAACGCGACGATCATGACCACGGCGGCCCGCAGCAGGGGCATTACGACAACCACGATAACGATCATCGTGGCGGGCAAGACAACCATCGCGGGGGACCGCCGCCACGGGACTTTGGCCCGGTGCGCCAGACGATTCACGACCACCATGACTATTTCGTCCGTGGCGCGCCGCCGCCTCCAGGCATTCATCTGGAGCGCGGCCGGCCACTGCCTCGCGGCTATTACGGCGAACGCCTGGACAACCGCGCACTGAGTCGGCTTCCGTACTACCCCGGCTACGAATGGCGCCGGGCGGGTGGTGATGTTGTGCTG
Source organism: Pseudomonas sp. SDO5591_S426 (assembly GCF_054070755.1). NCBI lineage: Bacteria > Pseudomonadati > Pseudomonadota > Gammaproteobacteria > Pseudomonadales > Pseudomonadaceae > Pseudomonas > Pseudomonas sp. SDO5591_S426. The sequence goes on from NZ_JBSVXD010000057.1 coordinate 18,259, forward strand.
ATCGCCGTAGGAAGCGGGGTGGTTTATGAAATTCTCGAAGGGGTGCTTTGATTAGCGTCTAGGAAAAAGGGTCTCGCGGCGGTTTGCCGCGAGACCCTTTTTTACGGCAGCTCCAGGCCGCCCGCTGCTTTGTGCAGCTTGCGCAGATGTTCGCCGATCTGTTTCACGTTGGCTTCGTTGGCCGCCATCTCGGCTGCGCGCTTCGGCTCAAGCAGTGCTCGAACTTCCTTGTCCAGATCCCCGGTCAGTGCCTGAAGCTGTTTCTGGCGCAGGCTGCTTTCCGATTCCAGGCGTTGCCATTCATTCGGCTGGGGCAAGCCATACCCGCCGCTGCCGAGTAGCTCCGCTGGACGACTGAGGAAGCCGCTGTTATCGAGAATTTGCCTGAGTGTCGCGTTAGCCTTGTCCATTCCACCGTTTTTCAGTTCACGGGCGCCCAGATAACGCTGTTTGACTTCGTCCTGAGCCAGCAATAACTGGCGCCTGAAACTCGCCTGTTCCAGCAGCAGCAGTGCGGCGCTAGTGCGCAAGTCAGCCTGTTCGAACCATTTGCGGCGGTCTTCGGCCTTCAAATCCAGCCAGTCTTCGACGGTTTCCTGTTTGACCGGCAAGTGCTTTTTCAGCACTTCGAACATTGCTTGATAGCGATCGCGGAAGGAGTCGAACCGATAGCCCAGGCGCAGTGCTTCCCGGGGATCGTCCAGCACGCTGGTATCTGCCAGCTCGCGCCCTTTCAGCACTTCAAGGAGGCCGTTGGGCATGATGTTGTCCAGAGCGACCAGTTTTGAATTGTTGGTGCCGCTGCGCAGTAACTTCAGCTCCTCCACCGCGCAGTTGTTGGACAGGAAGAAGTAGTTGCCGTCGTAGCTCCAGTGCATCTCGGCGGCACGCTCCACCACGCCTTCAATCTCGCTGCGCGACAGATTAAGTGGCACCGAAGCGAGGCTGCGCAATTCAGTCTTGGTGTATTCGTCGATCACTTGGGCCAACGGCAACACAAACAGGCGCGACGGGTATTTGCCCACCAATCCATCCCAGCTCGATAGCTGCACATCGCCGACGAAGGCGCGGTAGGACAGCACCAGGTGCTGATCCAGGTCCAGGCGACAGTCCGGACCGCGTGGTCTACCCGGCTTGCAGATCACCAGCCGCAACATGCTGTGGCCCCAACGGCTGACCCAGTTCTGGTTGGCCTCGGCCAGCAGGTAATCGACGGCATACACCCGCTCTGGATCGACCTGGCCCAATGGTGTCTTGGCGAAGTCGTTGCCAGCATTGAGGAAGGCGAAGGTTTTGCCGCAGGCGTCTTTGGCGGCGGGTGCCCAGCCGAAGTGTTCTTTGTAGTAGCGGTATAGGGCAGGACGACGGCAGGCGTAACTCGGGTCGAGGAGGAAATACTCCATGTTGACCGCGACAAACTCCTTCGGGCTGCTGGTTTCGTAGATGTCCGGGCTGCGCGCGATCTGACGGTTGTGCTGCTCGCGTTCGCCGCGACGGCCAACGTATTGCTGCCAACCGGCGAGGTCGAGCAGGCGCGGGTCATCGCTTAGGGTGAAACGGCGGCCGGACTGGCCGCGACACTGATCGGGTATGCCAACCAGACCCGAGCTGCTGTCCTGACGGCTGCAACGCTGGATCAGTGTGCGCTCCGCCTGCGTCCACAGGCGCGAGCGGTCGTAGATGTGGGTCAGTTCGTGCAACACCGTCGCGAGCATTTCCCGGCGCACGGTGCCATGGGGACGGTAGGTTTTCTTGGTTGCGGCGCTACCGTCGGTGAGGCTGGCCAGCAGCTTGCGATTCAAATCGAGCTCGGACACCAGCGACGCCTGACCGTAGGCGTTAGCGGGCATGTCATCGGTCCAGCCGACGTCGATGCGTCGGTCCAGTTGCTCGATGAAACGCGGTGGCAGCGCCTGCATGGCTTCATCGAGCAAGGCCTGGCTGGCTTGCTGCTGTGCAGGACTCAGACCGTCAGTCTTGAGGCGTAATTCCAGGCCGGCGTTGGCGCTGGTGCCGAACAGCAACAGCGCCCCGGCCAACAGCCAGGCTGTTGGCCGCCTCACAGTGCGAGGATGGCTTCAGCTAGATCCTGGTCACTGGCATCGCGAGCTTCTGGCACTCGGGTGCGCAACAAATCGAACGCGGATTCCAGATGTGCACCACGAATATCGCCGTTGCTGGCGACGAAACTGGCGGCATCGTCCTGGGCTTCGCGAACGATTTTCGAGTCGCGAATCGACGTCGTGGTATCAGACGTGAAATCGAGTGTGCGCTGGGTCGCGCGGATAAGAATGTTGCTGGTGGCAACCAGGGTTTGGGCCTGGGCCACGTCAGCCAACAACAACAGGCCTAGGGTGGCGACAATCAGCGGGTTACGCATGGAACGACTCCGGGGAAACAGGGAATAACTATTGGACGAGAATTGCCTGTGCCAGTTCAAGGTCGCTGACATGAAGTTTTGGCTCGGTCTGACGCAGATAACGCAGGGCCGACTCCAGTTGTGCGCCTCTCAGTTGGCCGTCAGTGGCGATGAATGCTGCGGCATCATCCCGGGCGGCGAGCAGCAGTTTATGATCGAAGGGCGCAGAGGTCACCATGCTCGTGGCGTAACCGCTGGCCACGGTGCCCTGGGTCGACAGGTTGAAGGCGTCAAAGGCATGCGCCGAACCCGAATAGCTGGCCGCAAGAAAGATTGAAGTGGCGAACAGATTTGAAAGAAAACGCATGAGACTCGACAGTTGAACGTGAGTCCCAAGGCTAGCGCAACGCCCGGTCTAGAGCCAGCGCTGAAACATTGGGACACGCTGGGCGTGTCCCACGTCAGTACGTCGCTTAGATCGTCAGGATCGCTTGAGCCAGTTGTGCATCGGTTGCGTTCAGCTGTGGCGACTGATGACGAATGTGGTCGAGCGCGCTTTCCAGTTTTACGCCACGAATGGCGCCTTCGCTGGCGACGAAACTGGCGGCGTCGTCACGGGCGGCGAGCACGATCTTGTCATCTTTAAACGAAGACGTGACGTCGGAGGTCGCATCGGAGGTGGCTTTGAGTGCACCGACGACGGCATCGGTGGTCACGATGAAGCTGGTGGCGTGGGCATTGGCAGCCACGGCAAGCAGGGCAGCAGCGCTGAGCAGACGAAGACGGGACATGGTGTAACTCCTTTGGGTAAGCCGATTGAAAAGTGGCGCAGTGTCTGATGAGTCAGACGTCAGGGGGTGTTTGTTCGCCACAGTCTGAATTGATAGTAGGCCTCTGGGAGACGCCGCGACAATCTGATCGTGTTGATCTGGCCCAGTGCCCAGGTCAGATAAAGTCTATCGGTTTAACTGTGCAGGTGTAATTCAGTTTTATTGAAACTGTACTGCTTTTGATTTTTCACTCGCTAAAACGACAAAACCCGCCGTGGTTTCCCACGACGGGTTTTGCTTGTTCAATTCGGGTTGCTGGCGGTGGACCCTATAGGTCAGAGCCAGCGACGCTAACTTAGCGCCAGAACGGCTTGCTCAGCTCTTCGTAGCGTTGTGCTTCGCTAATCCCGGCATCAGCCAGCAGACGCGAATCCAGGCGAGCCAGTTGGTGGCGGCTGGAGATGCGGCGCTGCCACAGCATCAGGTTGGCGATAACGCGCAGAGGCATGGAAGCCTGGGTTTTTGCAGCAGTGTCTTGAAAGAACAGATCGGAACTGAGTGTACGTTCCATGGTGGGTCATCCTTCCGCTTGTGGCGGGATTAGGTAGTGGTTTAACTGGTGCCCATGATCCTCTCGTTTGCCTAGTCTCTGTAGATACAGTTCATCTGTATTGTGAGAGCTCAGTTAACTGTTTATAGGCGGTGTACTGGTCGAAATTGAGGCAACTGTACCTGTCTGCTCGCTTATGGTGCGTTTTTAATGATTTGAAGGGTGGTCGTAGGGAAAAGCCGTAGGAAATGACCAGTACAGCAGTACAGTTTTTGGAATGAAATGGCTTGGCAACGGCAAGCTGACGAAAATGTGTTTGCGTCAGCTGCCATCTGTACCAATCACACGGCAAGCATTCGCCCGGTTGCTTCCAGGTTCATGTGCCAACTGAGGGCATCACGCAGGATGTGAGGCGTGTGTCCGCCGAGTGCGCAAGCGGCAGTGAAGTAGTCGTTGAGGGCTTGGCGATAATCCGGGTGCACACAGTTATCGATGATGACGCGTGCGCGTTCCCGAGGCGCCAGGCCGCGCAGGTCGGCCAGACCGACTTCAGTGACGAGGATGTCGACGTCATGCTCGGTGTGGTCAACATGGCTGACCATCGGCACTACGCTGGAAATCGCGCCACCCTTGGCGATCGACTTGGTTACGAATACCGCCAGATGTGCGTTGCGCGCGAAGTCACCGGAACCGCCAATGCCGTTCATCATCCGCGTGCCACACACGTGGGTGGAGTTGACGTTGCCATAAATGTCGAACTCGAGCGCCGTGTTGATGCCGATGATGCCGAGGCGACGTACCACTTCAGGGTGGTTGGAAATCTCCTGCGGGCGCAGGACCAGCTTGTCCTTGTAGCGTTCCAGGTTGCCGAACACGTCGGCGTTACGGCGGCTCGACAGCGTGATCGAGCTGCCCGAGGCAAAGCTCAATTTACCGGCGTCGATCAGATCGAAGGTCGAGTCCTGAAGTACTTCGGAATACATCGTCAGGTCTTCGAACGGCGAATCGATCAGGCCGCACATCACCGAGTTGGCGATCGTACCGATCCCGGCCTGCAGCGGACCGAGCTTGTTGGTCATGCGCCCGGCATCCACTTCCTGTTTGAAGAAGCCGATCAGGTGGTCGGCAATGGCCTGAGTATCAACGTCCGGGGGCAGCACGGTGGATGGCGAGTCGGATTGATTGGTGATCACGATCGCGACGATTTTTTCCGGTGGAATCGGGATGGCCGTGCTGCCAATGCGATCGTCGACCTTGACCAGTGGAATCGGCGTGCGGGTCGGGCGATAGGTCGGAATATAGATGTCGTGCAGGCCTTCGAGATTCGGGTTGTGCGCGAGGTTGATCTCAACGATCACCTGTTTGGCAAAAATCGCGAAGCTGGCCGAGTTGCCCACGGAAGTGGTCGGCACGATATGGCCTTGTTCGGTGATGGCTACCGCTTCGATCACCGCAATGTCCGGCAGCTTCAGTTGTTGGTTGCGCAGCTGCTCGACGGTTTCCGAGAGGTGCTGGTCGATGAACATCACTTCACCGGCGTTGATCGCCTTGCGCAAAGTGCTATCCACCTGGAATGGCATGCGTCGTGACAGGACACCCGCTTCGGTGAGCTGCTTGTCGAGGTCGTTGCCCAGGCTGGCACCGGTCATCAGGCTGATTTTCAGCGGAGTGACCTTGGCCCGTTCGGCCAGTGCGTGGGGTACGGCCTTGGCTTCGCCAGCGCGGGTGAAGCCGCTCATGCCGACGGTCATGCCGTCTTCAATCAGAGCGGCAGCCTCGGTGGCGCTCATCACTTTATCCAACAACGAAGGCAGGCGAATACGGTCACGGTACATGGATTGTTATCTCGAGCAACGGGTAGCAGGATGCGCAGTCTAGTGAATTTCACTGGCCTGTGTCCCGCTACCAAGGTCGCAAACGAGGCGTCTATTCCGCGGCTTTCAAGCAAAACACCGTTACCGGATCGGTAATAAAGGCGCTGATTACCTGACGTTTCGCGCAAACAAAAACGCCCCGACGAGTCGGGGCGTTCCAGTGTTGCGAAGATCTTTACTCGACGGCTTTGACCATGTCTTCGATGACTTTCTTGGCGTCACCGAACACCATCATGGTTTTGTCCAGGTAGAACAGTTCGTTGTCCAGACCGGCATAGCCGCTGGCCATCGAGCGCTTGTTGACGATGATGGTCTTGGCCTTGAACGCTTCGAGAATCGGCATGCCGGCAATCGGCGATTTCGGATCGTTCTTCGCGGCCGGGTTGACCACGTCGTTGGCGCCCAACACCAGCACCACGTCGGCCTGGCCGAACTCGGAGTTGATGTCGTCCATCTCGAACACCTGGTCGTAAGGCACTTCGGCCTCGGCCAGCAGTACGTTCATGTGGCCCGGCATCCGGCCGGCGACCGGGTGAATCGCGTACTTCACGGTGATGCCGCGATGGGTCAGTTTCTCGGTCAGTTCCTTCAACGCGTGCTGTGCCCGTGCAACCGCCAGGCCGTAGCCCGGAACGATGATCACGGAGTCGGCGTTGGTCAGCAGGAAGGTCGCGTCGTCAGCCGAACCGGACTTCACCGGACGTGCTTCTTTCGAACCTGCCGGGCCGGCATCAGCCGTGTTGCCGAAACCACCGAGCAAAACGTTGAAGAACGAACGGTTCATCGCCTTGCACATGATGTACGACAGAATCGCACCGGACGAACCCACCAGGGAGCCGGCAATGATCAGCATCGAGTTGTTCAGCGAGAAGCCGATACCTGCCGCAGCCCAGCCCGAGTAGCTGTTGAGCATCGACACCACGACCGGCATGTCGGCGCCACCAATCGGGATGATGATCAGCACGCCCATGATGAACGCCAGGGCCAGCATCAGCGCGAACGCCGTCAGGCTGCCGGTCAACATGAAGGTCACGCCGAGGGCCAGCGTCGCGAGGCCCAACAGCAGGTTGAGCTTGTGTTGGCCGCCGAACTGTACCGGTGCGCCCTGGAACAGGCGGAACTTGTACTTGCCCGACAGCTTGCCGAAGGCAATGACCGAACCGGAGAAGGTGATCGCACCAATGGCCGCGCCGAGGAACAGCTCCAGGCGGTTGCCCGCTGGAATCGAGTCGCCCAGTTGCTTGACGATGCCTAGCGATTGCGGCTCAACGACCGCAGCGATGGCAATGAACACCGCGGCCATACCGATCATGCTGTGCATGAAGGCGACCAGTTCCGGCATCTTGGTCATTTCAACGCGCTTGGCCATGATCGAACCGGCGGTGCCGCCGACCAGCAGGCCGACAATCACGTAGCCGATGCCGGCGGTGGCCAGCTCAGCGCCCAGCTTATAGATGAGGCCGATGGTGGTGATGATCGCCAGAGCCATGCCGAGCATGCCGAACAGGTTGCCGCGGCGCGAAGTTGTTGGGTGCGACAGGCCTTTGAGGGCCTGGATGAAGCAGATCGACGCGATCAGATAGAGCGTCGTGACAAGATTCATGCTCATTACTTCGGCGCCTCTTCTTTTACGGCTTTCGGGGCTTTTTTCTTGAACATCTCAAGCATGCGGCGGGTGACCAGGAAGCCACCGAACACGTTGACCGCCGCCAGTGCAACCGCCAGGGTGCCCATGGTTTTGCCCAGTGGCGTAACGGTTAGAGCCGCAGCGAGCATGGCGCCGACGATCACGATCGCCGAGATTGCGTTGGTCACCGCCATCAGTGGGGTATGCAGCGCAGGTGTAACGTTCCAGACCACGTGATAACCGACATAGATCGCCAGCACGAAGATGATCAGGTTGTAGATACCGGGGGAGATAAGCTCTTCCATCGTCTGAATCCCTGCTTAGGCGTTTTTGCGGATGACTTGGCCGTCGCGGCACATCAGGCACGCGGCGACGATATCGTCTTCGAGGTTGATCTCGAACTGGCCTTCCTTGGTGAAGACCAGTTTCAGGAAGTCCAGCAGGTTGCGGGCGTACAGCGCCGAAGCGTCAGCGGCCACCGCGCCGGCCAGGTTGGTCGGGCCGACAATGGTCACGCCATTTTCGACGACCACTTGGTCCGCCACGGTCAGCGGGCAGTTGCCGCCCTGGGCTGCTGCGAGGTCGATGACCACCGAGCCTGGCTTCATCTGCGCCACGGTTTCCGCGCTCAACAGCGTCGGTGCCTTGCGGCCCGGAATCAGCGCGGTGGTGATGACGATGTCGGCCTGTTTGGCGCGTTCGTGTACGGCTGCGGCCTGGCGCTGCATCCAGCTGGCCGGCATCGGCCGCGCGTAACCACCAACACCGACGGCGCATTCACGCTCTTCATCGGTCTCGTACGGCACGTCGACGAACTTGGCGCCGAGGGATTCGATCTGCTCTTTAACCGCAGGACGCACGTCAGACGCTTCGATCACTGCACCCAAGCGTTTCGCCGTGGCAATCGCCTGCAACCCTGCAACGCCGGCGCCGAGAATCAACACGCGCGCCGCTTTCACGGTGCCCGCAGCCGTCATCAGCATCGGCATGAAGCGCGGATAGTAGTGGGCGGCCAGCAACACGGCTTTATAGCCGGCGATGTTGGCTTGCGAGGACAGCACATCCAGGCTCTGGGCGCGGGAGGTACGTGGCGCGGCTTCCAGCGCAAATGCGGTAATGCCGCACTCGGCCAGTTTGGCGATGGTCTCATTGCTGAACGGGTTGAGCATGCCCACCACAACGGTGCTGCTCTTGATCAGAGTCAGCTCGCTGTCGCTGGGAGCGACCACTTTCAGAATCAGCTCGGCACCAAACGCATCGCTGGCGCTGCCAATGCTTGCACCTGCCGCTTCATAAGCACTGTCGACAACACTGGCATTAATGCCGGCGCCGCTTTGAACAGTGACCTTATGACCCTGGCCGATCAGCTTCTTAATGGTTTCCGGGGTTGCAGCAACCCGTGTTTCACCGGTCTGGGTTTCGAGAGGAACACCAATGTGCACGTCAAATCTCCTGCGTGATCTTATTGAGTAAACCCATGCACTACGGATGGTGCGGCTGGGGCGGCCGATCAGCACGATCCCGCTAAATCAGGGCGGGGCGCGGCATTTTGCAGGCGAACTTTGTGCCCTTCAAGGGATTATGACGGGTGACGGAAAATTAACTACAAGTCACCCCGTGACCGAATGTCGCAACCACCGGGCTCAATCCCTTGCAAGCCGTACCTTTCAAGGATTCTGGCCGAAATTCAAGAATTTACACATCGGCCATATGAATGATGCGCCATTGCTCCTAAATAGAGGCTCAAAGCCACGTGTTCAGGCGCTTGTGGGACGTTTGTTCGACTTTCAAATACAGCTTGCTGTTTTGCGACAAATACTTATATCTGTAGGGTTTTGTTTTTATTGACTACGGGGTCAGCTAACGCCGAAAAGCCTTTATTCTTCTGTGCTGTAGCTGTGTGCCTGGTTCACCAACCAATCTCGAAAAGCCCTTAAAGACGCAGATTCGACCTTTCGCTCAGGAATCATCAGGTAATACGCCTTGATGCTGGAGAGTGCCTGAGGGTTGGCAATCACCAAGCGTTTCTCGGCCAGTTCGCGTTGAATCAGAAATGGTGGAATCAAGGCGATGCCCATATCGTGCATGGCTGCTTGGGCCAGCATGGAGAATAGCTCGTAGCGTGGGCCTGTCATGTCGCGAGGCACATTCAGGTGCTGGGAATCGAACCATTGGCGCCAGGCGTAGGGGCGAGTGGTTTGTTGAAGGAGGGGCAGTTCGGCGATTTCACTGGCTGTAAGAAGGGTCTTCTTTCCGAGTAGGTTTGGGCTGCACACAGGCAGAGGATGTTCACCCATCAGACGGTGGGATTCTGTACCCGACCAGTCCGCATCACCGAAGTAAATCGCGGCGTCAAAGTCGGTATCGGCAAACAGGAACGGACGCGTCCGGTTCGTCAGGTTGACCGTCACCTCAGGGTGCTTTTGCTGGAAATCCTTAAGTCGTGGGAGCAGCCACTGGGTGCCGAAAGTCGGAACCACCGCCAGTTCGATCACATTGGCACCTTGCTGGCCCATCACCGACAGGGTGTCCCGCTCGACCGCGTCAAGTTGTGTGGCGACCCGGCGGCTGTAGGAAAGGCCGGCTTCTGTCAGCTTCACTCCGCGCCGCGAGCGTCGGAACAATTCCACGCCGAGGAACTCCTCAAGAGTGGCGATCTGTCGGCAAATTGCTCCTTGGGTCAGCGAAAGCTCCTGCGCTGCCTTGGTAAAACTCTCATGGCGAGCAGCTGCCTCGAAGCTGATCAGGGCGGTTGTGCTGGGTATCTTTCTGCGCATGTACGTCTACCTCACTAATACATCGCATTAAATGCGTTTCGCGACGTTTCGGAGTGAGAAATTAGCACAACAGTATGCGAAATCCTCGTTTGCCGAGACGCAGAACCCGGCCTAGGATCAGTCCACGTTATTTGACCTGTTTCGAGAGGACACACTCATGGCCGGTAAAGCTAGCTTCAACTGGATCGATCCTTTGCTGCTGGATCAACAGCTCACCGAAGAAGAGCGCATGATTCGCGACACCGCTGCGCAGTTCGCTCAGCAGAGTCTGGCGCCGCGTGTGCTCGAAGCGTTCCGTCATGAGAAAACCGATCCGGCGATCTTCCGCGAGATGGGTGAAGTCGGCCTCTTGGGCGCAACCATCCCCGAGCAGTACGGCGGCAGCGGTCTGAACTACGTCAGCTACGGCCTGATTGCGCGTGAAGTCGAGCGTGTCGACTCCGGCTATCGTTCGATGATGAGCGTGCAGTCTTCGCTGGTAATGGTGCCGATCAATGAGTTCGGTACTGAAGCGCAGAAGCAGAAGTACCTGCCGAAACTGGCCTCGGGTGAATGGATCGGCTGCTTCGGCCTGACCGAGCCTAACCACGGTTCCGACCCGGGTGCGATGATTACTCGTGCACGCAAAGTCGAAGGCGGCTACAGCCTCACCGGCAGCAAGATGTGGATCACCAACAGCCCGATTGCCGACGTGTTCGTGGTCTGGGGCAAGGACGACGCGGGCGACATCCGTGGTTTCGTTCTCGAGAAGGGCTGGAAAGGCCTGAGCGCTCCGGCGATTCACGGCAAGGTTGGCCTGCGTGCGTCGATCACCGGCGAGATCGTCATGGACAACGTATTCGTGCCGGAAGAGAACATCTTCCCGGATGTGCGTGGCTTGAAAGGTCCTTTCACTTGCCTCAACTCGGCACGTTACGGCATTTCCTGGGGCGCACTGGGTGCTGCCGAGTTCTGCTGGCACACCGCTCGCCAATACACTCTGGATCGTCAGCAATTCGGTCGCCCATTGGCGGCTACTCAGCTGATCCAGAAGAAGCTGGCGGACATGCAGACCGAAATCACCATGGCGCTGCAAGGCTGCCTTCGTCTGGGTCGCATGAAGGACGAAGGGACTGCCGCGGTGGAAATCACTTCGATGATGAAGCGCAACTCCTGCGGCAAGTCCCTGGACATCGCTCGCATGGCTCGTGACATGTTGGGCGGCAACGGTATTTCGGATGAGTTTGGTGTTGCCCGGCACCTGGTCAACCTGGAAGTGGTGAATACCTATGAAGGTACGCACGACGTCCACGCGCTGATCCTCGGTCGTGCGCAGACCGGCATCCAGGCGTTCTATTAATAGGAGAACGTCCATGGGCGCGCTTTCGCATCTGCGGGTACTGGATTTATCGCGAGTATTGGCCGGGCCGTGGGCCGGGCAGATTCTTGCGGACCTTGGCGCTGAGGTGATCAAGGTCGAGCGCCCGGGCAATGGCGATGACACGCGCGCCTGGGGGCCACCCTTCCTTAAAGACGCCTATGGCGAGAACACCAGCGAGGCCGCCTATTACTTGTCGGCCAATCGCAACAAGCAATCGGTCACCATCGACTTCACGCGCCCGGAGGGGCAGAAGCTGGTGCGTGATCTGGCGGCCAAGTCGGACATTCTGATCGAGAACTTCAAGGTTGGTGGTCTGGCGGCGTATGGGCTGGACTACGAAACACTGAAGGCGATCAACCCGGATCTGATCTATTGCTCGATCACCGGATTTGGCCAGACCGGTCCGTATGCCAAGCGTGCCGGTTATGACTTCATGATCCAGGGTTTGGGTGGTCTCATGAGTCTGACGGGGCGACCTGACGGGGATGAGGGCGCAGGGCCGGTGAAGGTCGGTGTTGCGCTGACCGACATTTTGACCGGGCTCTACTCGACCGTGGCGATCCTTGCCGCGCTCGCGCATCGGGATCATGACGGTGGTGGGCAGCATATCGATATGGCGCTGCTGGATGTGCAGGTGGCATGCCTGGCCAACCAGGCGATGAACTACCTGACGACGGGCAATGCTCCGAAACGCTTGGGCAATGCTCATCCGAACATCGTGCCTTATCAGGATTTTCCTACGGCGGATGGCGACTTCATTCTTACCGTGGGTAATGACGGGCAGTTCCGCAAGTTTGCGGAAGTGGCCGGGCAGCCTCAGTGGGCAGATGATCCGCGCTTTGCGACCAACAAGTTGCGGGTGGCCAATCGGGCTGTGCTGATTCCGCTGATCCGTCAGGCGACGGTGTTCAAGACCACGGCTGAATGGGTGGCGCAGTTGGAGCAGGCTGGTGTGCCGTGCGGGCCTATCAATGATCTGGCGCAGATGTTTGCCGATCCTCAGGTCAAGGCGCGCGAGTTGGCGATCGAGTTGCCCCATGCGCTGGCCGGGATGGTGCCTCAGGTGGCGAGTCCTATTCGCTTGTCAGAGACGCCGGTGGAGTATCGTCATGCGCCTCCTTTATTAGGTGAGCATACGCTGGAGATTTTGCAGCGGGTGTTGGGGTTGGATGCTGGTGCAGTGGCGGCTTTCAAAGAGGCGGGCGTACTCTGAAGGCTTCTTCTATATAGAGGGAGTGGTTTTGCTGTCTGATTTCTTGCCTTCTGTAAGTTATTGATAGAAAACCAAAATCAGTGCTTGACGGCAGATCTCAGGTGTCTATAATTCGCCCCACTTCCGGCGCAGTCGAAACGGAAAACTCCTTGCTAAACAACGAGTTACGCTGGTTTCGGCAGCAGGTTGCTTCAGGTCATCGAAGCCAAAAGGAAGTTGAAAAAGAGGTGTTGACAGCAGCGTGTAACGCTGTAGAATTCGCCTCCCGCTGATGAGAGATCTGAAGCGCAAGTGGTTGAAGTTGTTAAGGATTCCTTGAAAACTTCTGAAAATAATCACTTGACAGCAAATGAGGCTGCTGTAGAATGCGCGCCTCG
>NZ_JBSVXD010000058.1:0-31053 GCF_054070755.1 Pseudomonas sp. SDO5591_S426
AGCGAGGGAACACCGAGCCCCAGCGAGGTGCCGTACGCCGGGGCAAAGCCTTTTGGTTCCTTTTTGGCGTTTGAAAAAGGGACTCGCTGTAAGAGCGAAACCGCCAGCCGCCGTTACCGCAGAAACGGATATGTACCCCGACCAAAAACCAAAACCCCAAAAAAACCCTACCCCCGATTCCCCCGATACTCACTAGGCGAAACACTGGTCAACGCCCGAAACTGCCGACTGAACGCACTATGGTCGGTATACCCACACAGCAAGGCAATCTCGGTAATCGGCAACTCGCTGTGCAACAACAACCGCGATCCTTCCTCCAGCCGCGCCTTGTGAATCATCTGCCGTGGCGTGAGCTGAAACACCCGCTTGCAGTGCCGCTCCAGTTGCGCCACGGAATACCCGGCAATGGCAGTCAGTTCGGCAAGGCTGATGGGCCGGGCAAAGTGACGGCGAATATGCGCATCCACCGCCGCCAGTTTCTGAAATGCCGGATGATTCGACTGCGGTGATTGCAGATCACGGGAGATCCCGGCCAGACCGACGATCCGGCCCTGTTCATCGTACAGGGCGAGTTTGTGGGTCAGGCACCAGATCGGCTGATTGCCGTAATACAGGTGCAGTTCCAGTTGATCGGCCAGTTCCCGGCCGCTGGCCAGCACGCGTCGGTCCTGCTCGGTGTACAGCGGGCCGAAGCGTTCCGGGAAGACCATTTCGGCGGTGCGCCCGAGCAGTTCGGCACTCTGTTTGAAACCGCAGCGCCGGGCCAGGGTCTGGTTGACGAAGGCGTAGCGGGCATCAACGTCCTTGATGAAAAACACCACGTCCGACAGGGTATCGAGCAGCGGCGCAATCGGTTGCAGACTGCTTAGCAGCGTCGGCAGATCGCATGGCTTGAAAGAAGTGAGCGAGGGATACATGGCGCCGCAGGTCTGAGGGTGACCCTCGGGATCATAGTGACTTGGCTGCATCGCCGAAACCCCCGCCGCGCTCGTCACGCTGGCGGGGTGTCGTCGAGGCTCATCAAGGTTTCGATTCGCGCGGGGCTGAAGGGTGGGCGCGGTGCCGAGGGTTGCCAGCCGAACAGGTGCTGCGTCGCGCCACCGCACACCCGCCCCTGACAGGCGCCCATGCCACAGCGGCTGGCGAGCTTGGCTTCGCGCCAGTCGGCATGGCCGGCCAATGCCGCGTAAGGCACGTCTTCGCAACGGCAGACCAGGGTGTCGGGGCTGGCCAGGGACTTGAGTCGCGGGTCGAGGGCGAAGGCCTGATTCAATACGTTGGCGAAACCCTGCCAGCGTGCCCGTTGCGGCCACCACCGGCGCGCCGCTTGCAGATCGCCGACCGCCGCGTGACCGGCAATGCTGCCTTCCACCAGAGCCAGTTCACTGCCGCCAAACCCGGTGCATTCGCCAGCGGCGAAGTGATCGGCGCGGCTACTGGCCTGCCACGCATCCACCGCCAGCGCCTGTTTTTCAACGGCACAACCCAGCGCCTGACCCAACTGCGTATTGGGGATCAGGCCGAAACCGCAGGCCAGGCGATCACATTCCAGTTCGACGATCTTGCCGTTGTGTTGCAGGCGCACGCCTTCCAGTCGTTCGCTGCCGAGGGCGGCCAGCACGTGGCTGGCGGTACGGTATTGGCGGTCGAACAGGCTGAACGATTGCAAGAACTTGCCGGGCCAGCGCGGCAGTTGTGCGGCGAAACCGGCGACGGCCGCGAGGGATGCCTGTTCGGCGATGCGCACGACCTTTGCACCGTGTTTTTTCGCGGTGGCGGCGCTGGCGAGCAGCAGTGGTCCGCTGCCGGCGATCACCACGCGCTCATTCTGCACCGGCAGCCCGGCCTTGATCAGCGCCTGCAAGCCACCGGCTCCGGTCACGCCGGGCAAGGTCCAGCCAGGGAAGGGCAGCAGCAATTCGCGGGCGCCGGTGCACAGGATCAGTTTGTCGTAGCGGATCAGCCAGCCGTTTTCATCGTCTTCGACCAGCAATTGTTTTGGTGCGGGGTTGGCGATCACCCGGGTGCCGGGATGGTGGTGGATGTTGCTGTACGTGGCCAGGCGTTCGCGCAGACGTCGTGCCTGATCGGGCACGCTCGCTTGCGGACCGTCGCGCCAGATTTGCCCGCCCGGCAGCGGGTTGTCGTCGAGCATGACGATGCGTGCACCGCTGGGCGCGGCGGCAAGTGCGGCCGCCATGCCGGCGGGGCCGGCGCCGATGATCAGCAGATCGGCGTATTGATTCATCAGCGGGTCTCCACTTGCATGCCGTCACGGCAGAGGGTCTGGCAGGCCAGGCGTCGGCGGCCATCGATGGTCACCCGGCATTCCTGGCAGATACCCATTCCGCACAGCGGCGCACGGCGTTGGCCACTTACCGAGGTGCGGCTGCAGCCGTCGCTGCCCAGGGCCAGGGCGGCGGCGACGCTGGTTCCCTCGGCCACTTTCAGGGTGCGACCGTCCAAGAGCAATTCAGGCATGGGCGGGTTCTCCGAGGAAACGCTGGGGTAGATAGGGTTGTGCGGCCAGTGGCGGAGTTTCGTTGAACAGTTGGGCGACCAGCAGATCGGCGGTGCCGGGCGCGGTGGTCACGCCCAGTCCTTCGTGACCGACCGCCAGCCACAAGCCTTGGCGTTGCGGGTGCTGACCCACCAGCGGCAGGCCGTCGGGGCTGGCGGCACGAAAGCCGGTCCAGGCGCGGATGCCATTGAGCCGGCTCAACCCCGGCATGTAGCGGGCGGCGCGCTTGAGCATTTTGGCGAGCATCCAGCCTTCGACCTGCGGGTCGGTGGTGCCGAATTGCCGCGAGGCGCCGATGAACAATTGCCCCGTGGGACGCGGCTGGATATTGCAGGCCGTCGACGGTCCCGTGGCATTGTGGGCGCTGGTGACATAACCCAGTTCCACCAGCGTATGGGTGACGGTGCCGGGGTAGCGGTCGGTGATCAACAGGTGGCCTTTCTTCGGCTCGATCGGTAGTTCCGGGCATAACTCGTTGGCCTGGATGCCGTTGGCCAGCACCACGGCGGCGGCGCTCAGCCAGTGGCCGTCATCGAGGCGCACGCGGTTGCCGTCGACCTCGCAGACCCGTGCCCGGCGCTGGCGGATGTTCGGTGTGTCGAGCATCCAGTTGGCCGTCGCCGGGGCGTACAGAATGCCGTCACCGTTGATCAGCAGGCCGCCTTCCAGGCCTTCACACAACTCCGGTTCGCGCTGACGCAGGGCATGGGCGCCGATCAGCTCGCAGGCCACACCCTGCGCTTGCAGGTTGAGGTATTTGCTTTGGGCCACGGCCATTTCCTCGGCGTTGGCCGCCAGCCACAGCGTGCCGTTGCAGCGATAGGCACAGGCAGCGGGCAAGTCCGCAGACTGTTCGCGCCAACGTTGCAGTGAGTATTGACTGAGGGCCAGTTCCGCCGGGTTGTCGTCGAGCACCAGCAGGTGGCCCATGCCCGCTGCCGTTGCGCCGTGCAGGCCGGCGTCCAGCACCAGCACCTGCAAACCGCGTCGGGCCAGGGCCTGGGCGCACGCGGCGCCGATGATGCCGGCGCCGATCACGATCACATCGGCCACCTGGCCTTGGTTCATGGGCGGATGCCCCAGGCGAAAGGATCGTCCTGTTCGATGATCAGGCTGGCTTCGGCGCTGATATGGGCACGGCCGCGAATGGTCGGCACGATGCGCTCGCCCTGCCATTCGAAAGAGCCTTCGAACTCGCTGCCGATGACGCTGGCCTGACGCCAGATCTGCCCCGGTTGCAGTTTGTCGTCCGCCGCCAGGCACGCCAGTTTGGCGCTGGTGCCGGTGCCGCAGGGCGAGCGGTCATAGGCCTTGCCGGGGCACAGCACGAAGTTACGGCTGTCGGCTTTATCGTCGTCGGCGAACAGCTCGACGTGGTCGATCAGGCTGCCGTCTTCACCACGAAAACCCTGGGCTTCCAGCGCTTGCTGCACGGCGTAGGTGTAGGCGGTCAGAGCGTCAAGATTGTCACCGGCGACCCGCAGGCCATGGTCGGCGATCAGGAAAAACCAGTTGCCGCCCCAGGCGACATCGCCGCTGACCTGGCCGATGCCCGGCACCTGCAATTGCAGCGCCTTGCGATAACGGTAGGCCGGCACATTGCGCACGCTCACCGATTGATCATCGTGCAGAGTGGCCTGGACCGTGCCCACCGGCGTCTCGATGCTGTGCACGCCGGGCCCGATCTTGCCCAGGTGCGCCAACGACGCGACCAGGCCGATGGTGCCGTGGCCGCACATGCCCAGATAACCGCTGTTGTTGAAGAAAATCACACCGGCGCAGGCGTTGGGGTCCACGGGTGTGCAGAGCAGGGCACCCACCAGCACGTCGCTGCCCCGTGGCTCCAACACGCAGGCGGCGCGCCATTGATCATGCTGCTCAGCGAGGATCTTGCGTCGTTCGGCCATGCTGCCGTCACCCAGATCGGGAAAACCGGCGATCACCAGGCGGGTCGGTTCGCCGCCGGTGTGGGAGTCGATCACGGAGATGCGTTTCATCGGAGGGCCACGTCCATTCGGTTGAGTGAACGCAAGAGTGGCCCGGACGGCGAGATGACGGCTTGATGGATTTAGCCTGCGCCGATGACGAAATCGGCACAGTGGATGTTGCGTCAGTGAGCGTGAGGCAGGTGTTCGAACAAGGTCTTGCAGACCCCGGCGATGTGCTCGTCCAGCAGTGTCACCGCCCGGTCGACATCCCCGGCGCGACAGGCCTTGATGATCTCGCGGTGTTCGTGATCGGCGCGTTCCTTGCCGGCCGACAGGCTCATTTGCATGCGCAGGTAACGCTCAAGCTTGTCGTTGACCGAACGGATCAGGCTCACCAAAAACGGCCGTTGCGCCGGCTCGTAGAGGCAGGCGTGCAGCTCCCAGTTGAGTTCGGCCCAGCGTCCCACGTCGTCTTCGCCGATGAACTCCTGGCAGATGCGCTCGGCACGGGCGAAGGTTTCCTCGGTCATGTTGGGGATGGCCAGCCGCAGGATCTTGTCCTCCAACAACATGCGCACCTCGAACATCTGCGCCAGTTCCGCATCGGACACTCGCGTGACCATCGCCCCGCGATTGCGCTGGAACATCACCAGGCCTTCTGCTTCCAGACGCTTGAGCGCTTCACGCACCGGGATCTTGCTGACGTTGAACTGGCGGGCGATATCGTCCTGGCGGATCGGCTCGTCCTCGGCAAAATGCCCGGCGACGATCGCATCGCGCAGATGGCGGGTAATGATTTCCGACGTTGAAGGGGTGTTGCCAAGGTCGGGGGCGTTGAGTTTGGTCAGGTTCACGGCGGCGGTCGTTCGGAGTGGGATAGCGCTAGGGTATACGAAATTCTTTCGCCGATCTTCTCCGGCCTCAGGCCAGCGGTCAGTACACGAAACCTGTGGGAGCAAGCGCGCTCCCACACGTCATGATGATCAGGCTTGTGCGGCCCCCACGGCGCCGTTTGCCGTGGATTTACCGCGCACGGTCTGATACAGCACGCTGGACACCAGGAACCCGAGAATCGCCAGCACACTCATCAGACTGAAGACGTAGTTGTAACCCTGCTGACCGGGGAAATGATCGAGGATCGAACCGTAGATCACGTAGGCAAACATGCCCGGCGCATAACCGATCAGGCAGCCAATGCCGAACGCCGAGCCGGTGATGTGTGGCGCGATGCCGACTTCGCCCATCGGCGCCCAGAACACGCCGCGCATCGAAAACACGATCAACGCGAAGGACAGGGTGGCGGCCATGCCGGCGTAGATGAAGCCGGGGCTTTTCGGAATCAGCATGATCACGCCCATCAGTGGCAACAGCGCCAGGAATGCCCATTTCAGGTAGCGGCTGGTGCTCTTGAACTGTTTGTCGGCAATGAAGCCACCGGCGGGGCCACCGAGAATCTTCAGGAAGTATTGGTTGATGATGCCGTAGGCACCCACCAGCGCCACGGGCAAACCGTACATTTCCTTGAGGTAGGGAATGAAGTAGGTCAGGCCGCAATACACGATGTAGACCATGAACACGTTGAGGCTGACCAGCCAGATCCCCGGCACCTTGATGGCTTCGAGCAGATTCGACAAACCGTTCTTCGGCTTGGCAATCGACTGTGTGGTGCCGCCCTTGAGCAGGAACCAGGTCAGCGTGCCGGCGAGAATGTCGATCACCGAGTAAAACAGGATCGCTGATTTCAGACCGGACTCGCCGGAGCCCATGGCGACGAAAACGCCCAGTGCGGAAAAGGCCACCAGCGTATCGATGACGCCGCGTCCGCCTTCCAGCAAGCCAAACAAGCGACCTTGTTCCTGATCATTGCCCAGGTTGCGAATGGCCTTGAGCAGCGAAGGCCAGAAAATGCAGTCGGCACACACCGCCAGCAGACTGAACACGATCAGCAGGTTGCTGAACGGCGGGAAGGTCGCCAGATAGAGGCCCAGGCAACCGGTGCCGAGCAGGCCGATAGGGATCAGTTTGCGGGTGTCGAAACGGTCCGCGAGCAAGCCGCCGACAACAAACAACGCCGTGGCGATGATGGCGTTGGCGCTCAACAGCACGCCGATTTCAGTGTGGCTCAAGCCCATGAATTCCTGCATGGGCACATAGAAGGCGTCCTTGAGGTTCGCCAGTTTGTAGATGGTGCCGCCACCGAGAATGAGGATCAGGAATCTGAGCCATTTGGCCTTGTTTTGGATTGTCATTGTTGTTCTCCACGTCAGGTTCAGGCGTTGCTGCGGTTGTCCAGGGTCAGTTCGGCGAGGGTGCGAAACTCGGCCAGCACGCCGCGGACATAGGCGACCTGGTTGTTCGCCCAGCGGTGTTCGTCGGCCAACATGCGCTCCAGCGAATAACCCGCCGGCAGTGGCGTGTCGCTCATTTCCCGGTAGGCAATGAACGGGTCGGCCGCCTCGTCGGTCTGGCGGAACGCCGGCGCCACGTAGTGGTTTTCCTGCTCAAGAATGAAAGCGATCACTTGCGGGGTGGATTCACCCAACATCAGCAATTCGAACAGCATGCGGGCGTTCGGCAGGTCGTCTTCGTCACTGCCTTGCAGCACGCCGTAGTGACCAAAGCCGTTTTGCTCGGGGACCACGCGCACGCCCTTGAGGTGGGTCTGACGGATGTGCGGCGCCAGCGTTTGCAGGGCTTGCAGCGGTTGTTCGCAGGCATTGATCATGTTGCCGAAATCGAACAAGGCGTGCAGGCGAGGGTGGTCGAGGCGGTTCAACAACTCGGCGATTTCGCCGCTCTTGAGTTCTTCATGCTGTTCGAAGTCGAAGTACAGGTCGTGTTCGTCCGCCTGCTGCGCGAGGTAGTGCAGGTCGGTCTCGATGATGTCCATGACCCGCGACAGCGTGCCTTCGTAGCGCGAGTAAACGCGGATGTTGCGCACGCCCAGCGCCCGCGCAATTTCGATGACTTGATCGACATCGTTTTTGCGTGTGCTGCTGATCTCCAGATGCACGTCCAGTTGCAGCGCGCTGGCCTTGTCGGCAAACGCTTGAAGCTGGACGGCGGTCATTTGGCTGAGGCTGTTTTCCTCACCGTCGAGCAAGTGCAGGCTCAGGCCTTGCAGCTCGTGGCGATAAGCAAAGTCCAGCATGTCGGCGGGCGTGACACGACCATGGGTCAGGTTGGTCAGCAGGGGATAGGCGTGGGCAAACAAGCGCAATTGCTTGAGGCGCTCAAGCAGTTGCCCGGCCACTGCTTGCGTCAGCACGGGGGGCGCTTCGGCCCCGGTCGCCTTGTGGCGGAGCAAGGCGTTGAATCGTTCCTGGATCTTATTGTTCATTCGAGTGATTCCTGGTTCAGACGCCGGGTCTCCCGGCGCAGCCTTTATCGCGCCAGTCAGGAACTCTCGATAGATCCATTACTATTTAATTGATAAGACCACTTTGCTCCTTCAGCGGGGCTGTTGCAGATGCCCCATGCGAACCAATGCCTGTGCCAGTGCTTCAACGCGTGCTTTGGCCTGATCTTCTGGCGTGCCGGCAAAACCGATCAACAGCGCGGGCGGCAGGTAGTTTTGCAGGCAGTAGTCGCTCAGGGCATAGGTGTGGATATTGTGCCGGGCCAGCTCCTTGGCGATGGTGTCGGCATCCAGATGCTCCGGCAGCCATGCGATCAGATGCATGCCGGCTTCAACCGGGGTGATGGTAAAAAAATCGCCCAACTGTTGCTGCAACTGCTCGACCAATGCTTGCTGGCGGGCCTGATACAGCGCACGCATGCGGCGGATATGCCCGAGAAAATGGCCCTCACTCATGAAGTCGGCGGTCACCGCTTGCAGGAGCGTCGGCGGGCTGCGATCCATGACCGCGCGCAGGGTGCAAAAGGGTTCGACCAAGGCGTGGGGCAATATCACGTAACCCAGGCGCAACGAGGGGAAAAGCACCTTGCTGAACGTCCCGACGTAAATCACCCGTGCCCGCTGGTCCATGGCGAACAGCGCGGGCAACGGGCGACCGCTGTACCGGAACTCGCTGTCGCAGTCGTCTTCGATGATCCAGCTCTGCTGTTGCGCGGCCCAGTCGATGAGCGCCTGGCGCCGCGCGTAACTCATGGTCACGCCCAAGGGATGCTGGCGAGCCGGTGTGGTAAACACCAGTCGCGCATCAGGGCATTCGGCCAGGCCTTGCTGGATGTCGATGCCCTGATCGTCGATGCGCAACGGCACCACGCGGCCACCCTGGGCCTGGAGCGCGATGCGCGCGGCGATGTGCCCGGGGTCTTCCATCCAGACGCCGTCCTGCGGATTGAGCAGCAACATGCCCAGCAGGTTGAAGGCTTGCTGGGCACCGGAAACGATCACCACCTGCGCCGCCGTGCAGTCGATGCCACGGGCATCGAAGACGTATTCGGCAATCGCCGTGCGCAAGGCCAGCAGCCCTTGCAGTTCGCCATAACCGAGCATCGCCTTGGTCGGTTTGTGCAGGTGGCGACTCATCAGGCGCTTCCAGATATGTTGCGGGAACGCATCGTACGTGCTGTGGCTGGGCAGAAACGAGGTGGGGCTCGCGGGGTCCCAGTCGGCATAGGACACCCCGCGAAAATGTTCGCTGCGCAGCGACAGCATCGACTGGCTCAGGTCCGACAGGCGCGGTGGCTGGCGCGGTTGCTCATCGTCGGCGAGGCCATGGTTTTCCCACTCGTCACCGACGTAGGTGCCCGCTCCGGTGCGCGAAGCCAGGAAGCCTTCGGCAATCAATTGGTCGAAGGCATTGAGGATGGTGATCCGCGACAGCGCCAGTTCCTGGCTCAGGGTCCGGGTCGATGGCAGGCGCACGCCCCCTTGAAGCCGTCCGGACAGTATCTGTTTGCGAATCTGCAAATAGAGCTGACGGTAGAGCGGAACGGAACTGGTCCGGTCCAGATCGATGCCCGACAACAGCAGGCCGGCAGGGGATTTCATGACAGGCTCGTCTGGATGGCGTGAGGAGATGAGCGCAAGGGTATCCAGAGGCACCGGATAAGTCACTCTGCCGACATGGCGGATGGGCGAACAAAAAACTTGCGGTAAACTGCCCGCGCAAAAGGCGCCGCGACGTTGCATCGCCGCGGCGCCCCTTTACTTCCTCCAGTACGAGAGTCCCATGGCAAACCAAGACATCACGTTCACTCCCGATCCCGATGCGGATTCCATCTCCTCCGACGTTGCCGGTTTCGGTGGACTGCTGGTCTCTACGCAAATCCCGACCCGCGCAGACGGCAGCCTGGAGCTGGGCGATATCACCGTGCAAAGCGAGTGCACTTTGCAGGCGCTCAAGGTTGCGCTGGAGCGTGCCGGCAGTTCCATGGACCGCGTGCTGCACCTGACCATCTACCTCACCGACATGGCCGACCGCGCGGCGTTCAATGAAGTCTACAAGCGCTTCTTCGCCAAGCCGTGGCCGGTGCGCGCCGCCGTGGGTGTGGCGGCGCTGGCGGTTGAAGGCATGCGCGTGGAAGTCACCGCAATGGCCGCCAAGGCCTGAGTCAGGCCTGCGCTGCCGCCGCCACCACCGGGCGTCCCGGTTTACGCAGAGGGTCCAGGCGTGAGCCGGTGTAGCGGGTTTCGCGGAAGAAGCGCCAGCGGCCGAACAGTCCGTAGACGTGGGTGACGCGGCCCTGTTCGTGGTAGCCCATGCGGATGTGCAGTTTCAGCGCCGGGATGTTGTGGGTTTCGCAGACGTCCACCACCTTGTTGCAGCCTTGCGCCGCCATCGCTTCCCACAGCGCGACCTGTACGTCCACCGACAGGCTGGTGCCGAAGTAGGCGCGGGTCATTTCACCGCCGAACTCAAAAAATTCGCCGGGTTTGACCGGAAACCAGCAGCCGTAATAGTGACGGTCGTGGTAGTCGCGAACGCTGCCCCAGATGAACCCGATCGCATGACCCTCTTCGTCCAGGTACATGTGGCCGGTGTGACCTTCGGCGGCCAGTTCGGCCATGGTTTGCACCCGGTCACCGAAGTGTCTGGTAAACGCGACGGCGTTTTCCGGGGTGATGGTGACCTGACGCACCCCGGAGTAGGGGCGCAATTTGTGCGGCGGCACCGGGCTGACCAGGTCGCGCTCCATCCAGAGCAACTCCCAGTGGAAAAACACATAGCGTTTCCACAGAGTGCTGAACGTGCGGCTCAGGCCTTTTTGTTTGATTCGTTCGCGGAGTTTGTCGATCAGGCTCATGAAGCCCTCCTTGGCCGGGATTGGCCGTGCTTTGGGTGAAGGTAATGTTGGGTATAGATCACCATGGCCTTTGCATGGCAGCTCCTTTACCAGCAATTTGTTTCTATTTGTGTTTCAGTATTGACACAGTTTTTCCGGCGTCAAAAAGCCGCGCTCCGAGGTATCCAGAGGGGCTTTTTGCGGGGGAAATCCCAGGTTGAATCATCCCTGAACAATTACTCCATCACGGTCTCTGCGCGCCTGTGGATGGCATTGTTGGCGACGCTGTAGGCGACCCTCGGCACGCCCGGCAATCGGTGCTCCAGCAGGGCGCTCAACGACTCGCCTTGTTCCAGATAGGCATCGCCAAAATCGGCGCCGAGCTGGTTGGGGTGGGCGACGATTTCCAGCAAACCGTCACTGGGCGGCGCCGCGTTGCGCAAATCCACCGGGGTGCAGACATAGTCGGCGGTGGCGCCGGCCAGACTGTTCAAACGGTGGTTGAGCAACTGTTTGAACAAGCGCTTGGGCAGGCTCAGGTTTTGCCCGAGGTTGCGCGCCAATCGCACCGGCACACCCTGACGCGCCGCGAACCGCGCGACGATCTCGCCGATGGGCCAGATGTTGTGCACGTGTTGATGGGAATCCAGGTGGCTGGGGCGCACGCCGTTGTCGACGCAGCGTTGCCATTGGGCTTCGAGTTCTTCTTCCACCGCAAGCCGATCCTGGCGACCCAGCCACAGGCGGGTGCGCGACAGGTTGAGATCGAACACGCCGGCGCTGTCGCAGAAGGTCCGGCGCGTGAGAATGCGCCGGCTCAAGGGGCGGCCGTACGTGAGGTTGAAGTGCAGGCCGATCCGTCCCTCCAGCAATGGATGTTGAGCCAGCGCACACGCCGCTTCGAAGGCCGGCATGTTGGCCATGGCGGTGGCGGAACTGATGATCCCGGCCTGGAAAGCCCCCAGAATCACCGCATTTTCGCAGGCGCTGAGGCCGAAGTCGTCAGCGTTGACTATGACTTGCTGTGGCATGTTCGCCCTCCATGAGTTTGTCGGTGGATGCAGGCGCCTTGGGTACGGGGGCCGCAACGGGGGCAGGGGCAGGTGAGCTGACCGCTGCCGCACGCTTGGCCCGCCTTTGCTGCATCGCGGGTTTGAGCCGTTGCCAGAAGCGCAGGGCCAGACCCAGTGCCAGGCCGCTCGGGCGCCAGGAGTAGAAGCTCCAGCGCCAGTGTTCCATGTGTCCGGACATGCGTTCGTGCAGTTGATGGCTGGAATTTTCCAGGCTCACCCGCGACGCATCGATCCAGCGCCAGTTGTCGTCCAGACCCCAGCGAATCCATTCTTCGAGCAACACCCGACCGCTGCCCAGGTCGGCGTATTGCGGCAGGAATGCCAGGTTGTAATCGTACAGCCGTCCCTGTTCCAGCAAGCCGAGGCGGTAGCTGATGCAGCGTCCGTCCAGCTCCAGTACCACCACGCGCACCAGGCCTTCGGCGGCGAGGGCGGTGAAGGCTTGGTCCATCCATTGGCGGTGGCGGTCGTCGGCGAAGATGCCCACGCCTTCATCGCCTTTCCAGCTCACCGCTTCGACCTCGGAGATGACCTTGAGCAACGGCCCCATGGTCGTCGCATCGGGGGTGATTCGGCGGACTTGCGCGCCACACGCGGCAATGCGCTTGCGTGCCCGGCGCAGTTTGTAGCGCGGATCGCCGGAGACTTCCTGACGGTCCGCATCAGTGATCAGGTGCACCGGCGCGCGACAACTGAGGCGGCGCTCGGCGGTCGAACTGCGGGAGGTCCAGTGCGCCAATGCGCTGTCCTCGCCTGCCAGTTCATTGAGTTGCAGCACAGCATGAGGCAGTCGACGGCGAACCTCGGTCAACGCCTTGCGCATGTCCGATGCATCCACGCACGCGAGCAGCGCGAGGCGATCGGCGAGGGGATAGCCCAAGTGATGCAACACACGAAACGGCAATCCGCCAAACCGCTCGACGGACGCCACCAACGGTAGACACAGAACCAGTTCATCAGCCTGCCAGCCGAGCAGAACGTGCAAGCGTTCGCCGGCCGTCAAAGCCTGCTGCGAGGCAACCATCCAGGCCAGTGCGTTGAACGGCGTGTGGTCCATCACTCGCAGACGTAGTGTTTCATAGGCCGCTGCGGGAAAGTCAGCGGCGCACAGCGAAGTACGCCATTCAAATCGCACGGTCATAGGCTCAGGCCACCGAAGCTGTCGCAGGTGAACGTTCCGGTTTGCGCAAGGCATCCAGGCGCGAGCCGGTGTAGCGGGATTCTCGATAAAAGCGCCAACGGCCAAACAGTTCATACACGTTCATGATGCGCCCCTGTTCCTTGTATCCGGTGCGTATGTGCAGTTTCAGCGCCGGGACGTTGTGCCACTCGCACACATCCACCACCTTGTTGCAGCCTTGGGCGTGCATGGCTTTCCACAGTTCCGTTTGCAGGTCCATCGACAGCGACGTGCCCCAGTAGCCCCGGGTCAGTTCGCCACCGAACTCGAAGAACTCGCCTTCTTTCACCGGGAACCAGCAACCGTAGTAATGGCGGTCGTGATAGTCGCGTGCGGCGCCCCAGATGAACGCCACCGCGTCGCCTTTGTCGTCCAGGTGCATCTGTCCGGTATGACCTTCGCGGGCCAGTTCGGCCATGGTTTCCACCCGGTCACCGAAATAGCGGGTGAACGCCACGGCGTTTTCCGGGGTAATGCTGACCACGCGTAACGGCGGGTAGGACTTGAGTTTGTGCGGCGGTATCGGGCTGACCAGATCGCGCTCCATCCACAGCAACTCCTCGTGGGAAAACACGAAGTGCTTCCATGCTTTTTTGACGGTGGCGCGCAGGCCTTTTTGTTTGATGTGTTGGCTGAGTTTCTGCAATGCACTCATGTTATTGGCTCCTGACGGGTTGACCCGCAAGTGGAGTAAACCAGCGCGCGGCGATATGCCTGCGCGGCCAAGCAGTCGAGCGGCGGTCATGAGGCTTTCCAGCTCAGGGCGAACAGGGTTTGCCCTGGCAGCTCGAAGCTCACGCGACCGTCGTTGCAGCGCAAAGGTGCGTCGCGGCTGCGGTTGTCCGCGCCGAAATAACGCAATGAGCCATTGGCCAATGGGCACGCCGCGCCGTTGAGGCTGACATGCTGCAAACGCGAGCCTTTGTTGACCCCCAGCAGGCTGCGTTTGCTGTCGTCGGCCATGGCCAGCACGTCGACTTCAAAGGCATCGTTTTCCAGGTACATCACGTTGTGCAGCCAGTGTTGGCCGATGAACTGCTGAGCCAGGCCGACCGGTTTGAGCTCGAACTGATCGTTGCCCTTCACCCGCAGCATGCCCTTGGGGTACTCGGGTTCGTCGGCGGCCTGGAACCAGTTGAGCATCTCCAGCAAACCGTCCTGGGACGAATTGATGACCACCGAGGCCCACCACAACGAGGCGAAGTGGGTTTCCTGATCGTAAGGGCTCAGGCTCGAACCGCTGGACATGTTGGTCTGGTCGAGCAGCAAGGCCTTGCGCGGCCGACCATTGACGTCGAGACCGACGAGGTCGGCGGCGCGCCGAACGCTGTCGCGGTAAACCCGGGTCGCCAGCAGATCGCGAATCATCCACTCGTGCCAGGCCAGCGCATCGACCTGATCGCCGGATTCCTTCAGCAGTCGTTTGGCCCAGTCGATGCCGCGCTTGTCGGCGGCGTTGTCGGCGAGCGGGCCGTTGACCAACCGTGAGCTGGCGGGCATGGCGATGCGCACGCCAGCCTTGGCGTTGTCGGGGTTGCTGCGCACCTGCCGGGCCATGCTGGTGAAAATGCTTTGATAGCTGGCGTAGTCCGGGTAGTTGAGGTTCGGCTCGTCGGCAAAACCGATGTAATGGGTGCCTTTACCGCCAAGGGCTCGGGTCGCGGCCAGCCAGGCGTCGAGGCCGGCATTGCTCATGGTGTCGGCGCGCAGGTCGGCCTGACGCTGGCTGCCGGCGAGCAGGGTGATGTCCTGGGTGATGCCGAAGCGATCCTGATACAACTGGCGGAACGCGTCTTCGTAGTGCGGCTGTTTTGCGGTGATGTCGACGAAACTGTAATAGGCGCCGGCCTGCGGTTTGATCGCGTCGAGCACGGCATAACTGGAAGGTGGCGGCATCACGTAGGGCAGGGCGATGCCCAGGTTCGGCGTGTTGCCGAGAACTTTGTCGTGCAAGGTCAGGCGGGTCTGGCCGTCGTCTTCACGCAGCGGTTTGAGCTGCTGCGGATTCTGTGCGAACAGGTTGGCCGTGCCGTCGAGCCAGAACGCCGCTTTGCCGCTGCCTTGCAGGCGTACGCGCCAGACCTGATCGGCTGTGGCCACGGGCAAGGCGACCTGATCGAACTGCCAATAGGCGCGGTAGGGTTTCAGCGCCAGCGACACCTGTTTACCGTCGCCGACCCGTTGCGCTTGTAGGGCGCCGACGCCCCCATGGAACTTGCCCGCCAGCACTGCGTGTTCGCCAGCCGCCACCTTGAAAAACAGCTCGTCGCCGTCGCGGGTTTCCGCGCTGAAATGCACCTTGGCCGGGGCGAACAACGCCACTGTGCGCTCGTCGTGCTCGACCTTGTAGCGGCGGAAACTGTAGCCGGGAATCTCCAGGCGATAACTGCTGGCGCCCGGTGCCAACGGCCAACTCTGGCTGCCACGGGTTTCACTGGCGGCAATCGGCCGGTCGCCGGCCAATTTGCCCTGGCCGTCGAGCAAGTACAGGTGTTCTTCGTTGGCGTCCGCCTGCCACGCCGGCACCCAACGTACGGTCACGGTGTCGGGGCGATCCGTTTGCAGGTAAAGACTGCCGTCACGGATATCGGCCCAGCGCATCGGCCCGGCATAAGCGTCGAGCGACAGTCCCAGGCTCACCGCCAGCGCGAAATGTTTCATGCCGACTTCCGTTGCAGGATGTACAGCATCGGCATCACATCGCGGGGCAGGATGATCAGTGTTTGCCACAGCGGAACGTGGCTCAAGCGGCAATACATCACCAGCAGCGCGATGGTCACCGCCAGGTAAGCGATGGACGAAGCCGCCGCTGCGCCGACGATGCCGTAGGCGGGGATCAGCAACAGGTTCAGCGCCAGATTGAGCAGGGCGCCGAGGCCCATCAACAGGGAAATCGAACCGGGGCGATCTTTGCCCAGCAAATCGAGGCGCAGGATGCTCGCGTAGCACAGGCCGAGCAGCCCCGGCAGCAGCGCCAGCAAGGCCGGATAAGCCGGCTGATAGGCGACACCGAACAGGGTGACGATCAGCCATTCGCCGATCACCGCCATGGTCAGGCACGCGCCGAGCATCACTGTCGCGGTCAGGCGCAGGGCCAGAGGCGTGACTTTTTCAATGCCTTCTTCCTGTTGCAGCAGGCGTTTCATCAGCGGCGTGGTCACCGCTTCCGGCACAATCAGCAGCAACTCGGCGGCGGCGCTGGCCATGGCGTAATGACCGAGCGCGGTGCTGCCGAGCAGGGCGCCGATGAACAGATAATCGGAGCGCAGGATCACTTGCTGGAAGAGTAAATCGGGATGGCTACGGGCACTGAAGCGCAGCAGTTCGTTCTGGCTGGCGCGGTCCCATTGCAGGGTCAGCGGTTGATTGCGTTTAAGCCACAGCCAACCCACCAGCACCACCAGACTGATGCCCGCCAACCAGCTGATCAGCGCCGCTTCCAGCGCGGCGCTTTTCCACATCCAGAACAAGGCGAGGAACAGCAGCAGCGGCGCCAGGGATTCGATCAGGCGCAAGGCGTTGAAGGCCACCACGCCGCCCGAAGCGTTGTGCAGTGTCAGCAGTCCGCTCTTGAGCACGGTCAACGGCACCGCCAGCAACAACAGCCAGGCGAGCAAGCCGAGTTGGGTGGTGATGTCCAGTTCGCTGCCGAACTCACGGGTCAGCGCCACCACCAGCAAAGTCAGCAATCCCGCCAGCAGACAACCAAAGACCAATACCTGACTGAGCAACAATCCCATCGGCCGTTGCTTGGCCGCCTGGTAGCCCACCGCCGAATTCAGCCCGCCGCTGGTGGCGGCGCTGATCAGGTCGGGCAGGGTGCTGAGCAGGGCAAACAGGCCGCGTTCGCTCGGCCCGAGAATCCGCGCCAGCAACACATTGCGCAGCAAGCGCAGGCCGATCATTGCCAGTTTGGTGCCCATGCTCAGGGCCAGGTGTTTGAGGTAATGGCTGCGACTCATGGGCGCGCCCCACGGTAGATGCGCCAAGACAACAATTCCGGGTTACGCGCTGTGCGTTGGCTGACGCCGAACCGAGGCAGGGCCAGCGGATCTTCGGCGCCACGATAGATGCCGGTGCCGGTGCCCAGGGCAAACGGGAAGTCATGCGCGGCCACGTGTTGCCGGACCCGTTCGTCGTTGTCGCCGTTGGGGTAGCAGTAGACCGGCAGTGGGCGATTGCAGCCGTTCAGCAATGCCTGGCGACTGCGGCTCAATTCTTCATCCAGGGTTTGATCGTCGAGCCCGGTGAGGATCGCGTGACTGGCGCCGTGGGGGCCGAAACGGATCAGGCCGCTGGCTTCCAGCGAACGCACTTGATGCCAGTCCAGCGCTTGCGGCAACGACTCTTGCGGGCACTCGTCGGTCAGGCGATTGAGGTCGTGCGGGGACAGGGTTTTCAGGTTCTGCAAAAAATGCAGCAGCGCCAGGCTACGCCGTTGCACATCCGGGTCGTCGCACAGCACCGGCAACGGTCGACCCAGTTGCTGCAAGCATTCGATCAAATGCATGCGAGCCTTTTCGCCGTGGCTGTTCCACAGGGTTTCGCCGATGCTTTCCCACCAGAAACGCTGGCGGCTGCCGATGAAATCGGTGGAGAGAAAAATACTCGCCGGCACCTGATATTTTTGCAGCAGCGGGAAGGCATTCACCGCGTTGTCGCGCCAGCCATCGTCGAAGGTCAACGCAACTTTCGGCCGTTCGTATTTGAGGCTGCCCGGATGCAGGATCTCCATCAGCGGCACGCAATCGAAATGTTTCTTCAACCAGGCCAGCAAATGCTCAAAGGCCTTGGGCCCTACGCACAGTTCATTGCGATGGGGCAGCTCGGCGGCGTGATCGTTGGCCAGCACCCGATGCAACATCAGGATCACCCCGGCGCCGTGCAGTTGCTGGCGCCCCACCGGGGAATTGAGGTACAGCCAGCCGCTGGTGCGCTTTAGTAATTGTTTGATCGCCATGGCACGTGCCTCTCAACGATTTTGCTCGGGGTTCCATTGCGCATAACGCTGGCCGCGCAGGAACTGCCACAGACCGATGCTCATCCCGGCGAGGGTCACCAGGAGGAACGCGGCGAGGCGAAAGGGTTTGGGCAAGCGGTGTTGCGAATCCAGCAGGCCGGCGATGGCCGCCGAATAACCCAGCAGTTGCGCGATCAGGCTCAGGCGATAAAAAGCGTGGTCGTCCCACAGCCAGAAATTGCTCAGCAGCAGTGGCAGCAACAGGATCGGTGCCAGGCGTCGGATCAATTTGTGGCTGATCAGCGCAATCGCATACAGGCCATGTTTCAGCGGATTGAGCAGTTCGCGACGTTGGGCCAGGCTTTGCAGGCCGCCGACGGTCACGCGTTGGCGACGGCGGAATTGCTTGTCGGCTTCATCCACGCCAGTGTCGATTACCCGGGCTTCGGGCACGTAGATGATCCGCTTGAACGCCACCGGCGCGCAGGTGCTGATAAAGAAGTCATCGTTGACCTCGGCCGGCACGTTCTGGAACAACTCGCGACGCAAGGCGAGCAGCGCGCCGTCGGCGGAAACCATGCAGCCGGTGCGGTTTTCCACGTAGCGCAGCCAGCCTTCGTAGTGCCGATACAAGCTGTCGCCGATGCTCAGGCCCTTGCCGGTCACCGGGATCAGCATGTGCCCGGCGCAGGCGCCCACTTGCGGATCAGCCAGCGGGGCGAGCAAATGGCCCAGGGTGTCGTGGGACCATTGGTTGTCGGCGTCGGTGAACACCAGAATTTCACCGGTACTGAGCGCGGCACCGGCATTCAATGTCGCCGCCTTGCCCTGGCGGGGCAGGTCGAGCACGGTGATGCGCGGGTCGACAACCTTGCGTGCGCAAGCCACGGTGTCATCGGTGGAGCCATCGCTGGCCAGAATGATTTGCAGCGTGCGCGCCTGATAATCCTGGGCCAGCACGGTGCGCAGTTTTTCTTCGATGTGCCGCGCCTCGTTGTGCGCGGCAATCACAATGCTCACGTCCATCGGCGCCGCCGGACCGTGCCGGCGCGCGGCAAAGAACGGCGCGAGCAAGGTCAGCAACAACGGGTAGCCGAGGTAGGCGTAGACCGGTAATAACAGGCACAACCAGAAAATGAGTTCAGCCACGGGCGGGCCTCCTGGCATTCCAATGACACAGACTGAGAATGAAAGCGGCGCCGGCCAGGTGCAGGCGCACCCAATGCAGGCCCCAGAGTTGAACGGTCAGGCACGGATTCCGGTGCTTGGCGGTCTGGCGCACGCTCAATACCAGCGCCGGGACAGTGGTCAGCAGCACCATGAGCAGCGCATGGTGAGGAAAGCCGTTGAACAGCGCAGAAATCGCCATCAGGTCGAGCAGCCAGGCACACAGTGACAGCAGTGGAAAGCGCAGCAGGCGCAGGCTCATGCCATGGGTGCGCAACAGTTGCAGGTGGCTGCCCTGGCGCCACATTTCCTTGCCCATCCACTCGCGCCAGTTCATTTCGTAACCCCAGTGCAGGGCGATGTTTTCGTTGATCGACATCAGCCGCGCACCGCTGGCGCTCTGGCGCAGGGTGAAATCCTTGTCCTCACCGGTGCGCAGGGTTTCGTTGAAACCGCCGACCTTGTCGAACCATGCGCGGCGCATCAGCAGGTTGGCGCTGGGCAGCCAGTCGACCATTTGCACGGTATGCCTGGAGGGGCGCAGGGTCCGTCGTTGCCAGGCCGTGGCGTACCACGGTGCTTGGGCCGGGGTGTGCAAGTCCAGACTGAACACGTCGGCAACGCCGGCATCCTCCAGCTTCAGCAGATGGGTGAGCCAGTCTTCAGGCATTTCGATGTCGGCGTCGATGAACGCCAGCCAGTCACCGGTAGCGACCTCGGTGCCCCGGTTGCGCAGGGCGCCGATCAGCACGCCGGGTATGACCAGCACCTGCGCGCCGAATTGCCGGGCAATCTCCGGCCCCTGATCCTGCGAGCCGTTATCGACCACGATCAACTCGCATTCCAGGCCGGCAACATTGGCGGCCCGTTGTGCAGCCAGCAGGGTGCGGGCGATGTGCCGGGCTTCGTTGTACATCGGGATGACGATACTGATGCGGCTCATGCCTTGGCCTCCGGGATTGGACTTTCTTCGGCTTTCAGACGCAGCACGCTGGTCATGGCGAGCATGATCCACACGTACTTTTGATTCGGTGCACTGAGGAACATCAGGAACAGCGTCAACGACAGGAAACTCATGCCCAGGTGCGTCAACAGGTCGGCCTGCTGCCAGTTGCGGCGCTGTATCCAGGCCCGTCGGGCGCATATCAGGTTGTACAAGCCCAGGCCAAGCATGCCGACGAACAACAGCCCGGCGGGAATCCCCAGTTCACTGAAGATTTCCAGGTAGGTGTTGTGGGCGCGGCGATACAGGTCACCGATTTTGCGGTTGGCGGAAAACGCCTTGGCGTAACCGGTGGTGGCGTAGTGCAGCGGGAAGGTGCCGGGGCCGGTGCCCAGCAGCGGGTTCTGCTGGATCATCTGGCTGCCGACCACGATGTACGAAGCGCGGCGGCCGAGGGATTCGTCCTGGGCCTTGGCACCGGAACTCAAAATGCTCAACGACTGGATGCGCGCGACGTAACCGGGCGGCATCGCATAAATTGCCAGCGGCACGATGATCGCGAAGCCGAGCATGGCAAAGCCCAGGTGGCGCGGACGAATGCGCGGCAAATGCGCGCGGTAGTGCCAGGCGCCGATCATCAGGCTGAGGAACAACACCACCAGCCCCGAGCGCGATTCAGTCTTGGTCATGCCGCCCAGCAGCAAAATGAAGCAACCCAGCCAGAACAGGCGATGCAGCAGGT
The DNA here is from genome assembly GCF_054070755.1 of Pseudomonas sp. SDO5591_S426. Lineage (NCBI taxonomy): Bacteria > Pseudomonadati > Pseudomonadota > Gammaproteobacteria > Pseudomonadales > Pseudomonadaceae > Pseudomonas > Pseudomonas sp. SDO5591_S426. Next base: position 20,710 of record NZ_JBSVXD010000058.1, read on the forward strand.
TCGGGCTGCGGATCACCAGCAGCAACGCCAGCGGTACGGCGAAGGCGATCAGCATGGCAAAGGCGTTCGGGTCTTCCAGCAGGCCGGCGGCGCGGCCCTGGTCCTGATACTTGCTGGAAAACATCGCCAGCGCACAGGTCAGGGTGACGCTGAGGGTGACCAGTTTGGCGAACAGATCCAGGTTCATTTCACGACCGATCAACAGCGTGATCACGAACAGGATCAGGCCGACGCTCAGTTCCCGCAGATGCCCCAGCGACATGCCCATGTCATCGGTGTTGAGCAGGCTCAGCAGGTAAAGGGCCATGAAGCCGATCAGATAGCGCCAGATATTGCTGCGCAGGCGTTCGGACGGAATCTGGTGCATCGCCAGTTGCAGCATCAGGATCAGCGCCAGTGAGGCACCGATCAGCTTGGTGCCCGACAACGCGCTGTCCTTGAAGAAACCTTCCAGCGGTATCAGCGCGGCAATACCCAACAGGCCCCAGGCCGGTTTGCGATACAGCACGGCGAAACCGACCAGGCCCAGCACCGCTCCCGGCGCCAGAAACGGATAAGGGCTGGCCAGCAACACGAGGCAGACCAAACCAAACAAACTGACGATCGAGAGCGGAAAAATCACGCGCGTGCCTCCCGTGCGGTACGGATATAAAGCTGCGACCAGCTTTCGGCCAGGGCCTTGAGGTCGTAGCGATCCAGTTGCGTACGTCTTGCGTTGTCGCTCAACTCTTGTGCCAGCGTCGGATCACGCAGCAGAGTGCCGATCTGCCTCGCGAGGGCGGCGCTGTCGGCGGGTGACGCCAGCAGGCCGTTGTGCCGGTCTTCCAGCACATCGGGAATCCCGCCGACACCAAACGCCACCACCGGCACGCCGGCCTGCATGGCTTCGAGCAGAATCATCGGCGTGCCTTCGGTGCGCGAGCTGATCACCAGCGCATCGAGTTGCCGCCACCACAGGCGCATGTCGGTCTGGTAACCGGGCAGGGTGATGCGCTCCTGCAAACCGGCTTCAACGATGCGCGTCAGCAGGCTGTCCCGTTCCGGGCCGTCGCCGAGCATCACGGCGTCCAGTTGCGGGTATTGCTGACACAGCGGAATCAGCGCATCGAGAAACAGGTCGGGGCCTTTTTCACTGCTCAGGCGCCCGACGTATCCGGCCAGCCAGCGCTGACGTTGTGCGGTCTGTGGCTGCTGGTCGTGGGTCGCCGGCAGGCCGTTGGGGATCACTTGCAGTTTCTCCGCTCGCACACTGGCCTGGCGGTGCAGCACGGCAATGCTTTCGGCGACGCAGACCACGCGATTGACCGACGCGGTGCGGCACAGTTGCAGGCTCAGCCAGGTGTAGAACTTCTGTTTGCGACTGCGCGGCGTGAAACCGTGTTGCGTGATTACCAGCGGCAGGCGCAACAAGGTTGCGCCGACCCAGCCGAACAACAGGCCCTTGAAATTGTGCGTGTTGATCAGCGGCCGCTCGGCCCGCCGCTGGCGCAAATGTGCCAGCAACGCCCCCAGCCCCGTGCAACCGCGACAGTCGACCCCGGCCTCGCGAAACCGCGCGAGCAACTCGTACGGTGCATCGAGAAACAGCACCTGATGTTGCCCCGGCGTCGCCAGGCAGTGGTCGAGCAACATGCGCTCGGCCCCATAGAAGCCACCACTGCTGAGCAAATGAATGATCGGCAGGGATGGCTTGCTGTGCAGGGACGCGTTCAATTGCGCACCCAATGGACGAAGCTCGGCACGCTCCAGTTCCGGTGTGGATTGCTCGGCTCCACGTTCTGATCGTTGATCACCAGCAGCACCGGCAGGCCCAGTTCGTGGGTGATTTGCGCAGGATGCTTGAAGCGATGATCGAAGAACTCACGCACGTAGACGAAGGCAATCGCCAGCAACAAACCGGTGAACAAGCCGAACGGAATGATCAGCAGCGGTTTGGGAAACGCCGCTTCGGTCGGCTCGAACGGCGGGCTCAGGACGCGGGCGTTGGACAGGTCATTGTCCAGCGAACGGGCTGTGCTGCTTTCGGCAAAGCGCTGGGCGTAGGTGGAGAAGGCCGCGTGCAGGGCGTCAATCTCGGTGTCTACCTGGCGCAGCTTGCTCTGGGTTTCCTGCAACTGGTGGATGCGGTTCTTGAACTCGGCGATGCGTGCGGTTTTCTGGTCGATCACCGAACTGACAATCGCCAGGTCGTTGGTGCGCTCCTGAATCCGGTTGCTCACCACTTTCAAGAACTGCTGGCGGGTGCGGGCGATTTGCTCGCGGGTCAGCAGCATCGGTTCACTGCTTGGCTGGAAGATGGCGAGGTCGTTCATGTAGCGGCTGACTTGTGTGGTCAGCGCTTCACCCATCTGTTTGATCTCGCGGTCTTCGAAGGCAACATTGTCCACGGTGGTGGTGAAGGTGTAGGGGAAGGTGTAGTCATTGAGCTTGGAATTGCTGGCGGCGGCCAGGCTGGTTTTCAGGTAGTCGAGCCAGCGTTGGCTTTGCAGCAAGCGGTCACGGTACAGGTTGAGCGCTTGCTCCTCGGTGTTGATCGCGTTCAGGCGGAAGGTAATCTCTTCCTTGGGATCGGACGCGCCGATAGCGCCCAGCAAATCCTGCCGATTGCCTTCCAGGCCATCGAGGCGCACCTGGTACTGCATTTTCTTGGTTTCGTAGAAGCTCTGGGGCAAGTCGATCGATTGCAGCGCCTGACGGCTGACCAGGTAGTTTTGCAGCAGCGCGGCGACGAACTTGGTGCCCTGGGCCGGATCGGGGAAGCTGTAGATGATCGAGATCACGTTGGAACCCGGCAGGGTTTCGATCTTCAGGCTGTCGATGGCTTGTTGGGTCAAGCCATCGAGCGTGGTGTCGCGCACTGGATCGGTTTCCATGCCCAGCGCCGATTTCATCGGGTTGATCACGTTCTCACGCAGCGGTGTGCTGACGTACTTCTTGAACGGTTGCGCCAGCAGTTTGTTGAGCATGCCGGGAGGCGGGCTGTATTCGCCCTTGTCCCGCTGCTCGCTGATGGTCTGCCGAATCAGCGCCGGTGAGCGCAGGATGTTGCTCTCGGTTTCCATGTCGGCCAGCGACGGCGGAATGAACTGCGCGTTTTCCTGATTCAGCGACGTGGTGGCGTCGCCCTGGGAGAGTTTTTTCGACTGCACGATCACCTGGGCGGTGATGTCGAAGCTTTGCTTGAGCACCAGTGGCAGCACCAGAGCGATCACCGCAAAGATCAGGAATATGCGCTTCACCAACTGCTTGTTGGCGAAGAAGATCCTGAAGAACTCGTGCAGGTAGTTTTCCTTTGGATTCATGTCAGATCACCTGAGAGTTAGTTGCTGTCACTGTCTTTGTTGTCGACGCGGTAGCCGAAGCTGAAGCCCACACCCTGGAACAGCACCACATCCGCCAGTTGCCGTGCGAGTTCACCGGCGCTGGCCAGTTTGGTCTTGGGCACATAGAGCATGTCGTCCGGTTGCAGGTAGGCGATCTGCGAGGCATCACCGGCCAGGGCTTTTTCCACGTCGTAGCGACGGGCTTCAACCTGATTGCCGTTGCGCCGCATGATCACCACGGAATCCAGGCGCGCCTTGACGTTGGAACCACGGGCCAGGGTCAGGGCTTCGAGCACCGAGACCGGACGGCGGATCGGGTAGGAACCCGGTTGGCCGACCTCGCCAAGCACGTAGATTTCGTTGCCCGCGGTGGATTTGAGCAGCACGTCGACGGTCATCCGTCCCGGCAGTTGCGCGTACTTTTTATTGAGGAAGGCTTCCAGTTGATTGACGGTCATGCCTTGCAGCGGCACGGCGCCGATTTCCGGGAAACTGGCGTAGCCGTCGGTGCCCACGGTGATCTCGCGGCTCATGCCGGTGGCCGGGTGATTCAACGCGCTTTTCATGTTTTGCTCGTTGGTCAGCGGACTGATGATCTGCACGCTCAGCTGATTGCGGTTGGGCTGGAACAAGGCTTTGCGGTTGTAGGCGCGCTGGATTTCGGTACGTGCTTCGTCGCTGGTCAGCCCGGCGATTTTCACCGAGGTGTTGGCGCCCGGCAGTTCGATGCTGCCGTCCGGCAGCACCAGTTGATTGCCGTTGAGCTGGCTGGCGGCGGTGAAGTTCAGGCCGACCTGGTCACCGGACTGAATGCGATAGGCATCCGAGCCACTGGTGCTGATGTGGAAGATCACGTCCAGCACATCCTGCGGGCGCAAGGTCTGTTCGACCTTGGGCATGTCGGTGGCCTGGGCGTTGGCCGGTGAGGCCGTGAGGATATTCACCGGCATGTTCTGGGTTTCGGAAGTGCTGGTGCAACCTGCAAGCGGCAGCAACAGCAGGACAAGCATCTTGGCGTTCATGGCGTCATCCTTTTTGCGTTTGCTTACAGGTTTTTGTAGAGCCACTTGGGCATGTAGTACTTACGCCGGTTGAACACGCTGCCGACCAGTTTCGCGCCGGCCTGGGTCAGGCGCTGGACCGCGGCCTGGGCCACTTCCCAGCGGGTGTCTTCGGAGCGCACGACCATGATCACGCCGTCCACCTGCGTACTGATGACCAGGGTGTCGGCGGCCGAATACACCGCGTCGCCGTCAATCACCACGAAGCGATAACGGCTGCCGAGCTGGTCGAGCAACGGGCTCAGGCGCTCCGGTGTCAGGTGTTCGCTGCCGCGGGAAAAACGCCCATATGGCAGCACGTGAAAGGGCAGGCTGGACACGTCCACCACGCAGTCCTGCAACAGCGGCGGGCTCTGGGTGTTGAATAGCAGGTCGCGAAAACCGCGCTCCTTGGTCAGCCCGAGCTGATGGGTGAGGTTGGTCGAGGACTGGCTGCTGTCCACCAGCAGCACCTGGCCGCTGCTCATTTGTGCCAGTTGGCTGGCCAGTGCCAGGGCGCTGGTGGTCGTGCCTGCGCCGGGGTTGGCGGCGGTCATGAACAGGATGCGCACATCCTGATCGAGCACGGTCGAGGCCAGGTTGGACTCGCTCGGGTTGGCGATGCTGAGACTCTTTGCAGTTGAACCGTCCATTAGCTTGCTCCGTGGCCGCTGAATACTTTGAAGGGGGTTTTCAACAGGATCTTCAGATCAAGCAGCAGGCTCTGCTCGGCGATATAGCTGAGGTCCAACTCAACGCGCTGGTCGAAGTCGATGTTGCTGCGCCCGGAGATCTGCCATAGGCCGGTCATGCCGGGGTAGATGCTCAGGCGCGCGAGGTGATTGTCCTTGTAGCGATAGGCGTTGAACGAGGTGGGCCGCGGGCCTACCAGGCGCATGTCGCCGGTCACTACGTTGATCAGGTTCGGCAGTTCGTCGAGGCTTGTGCGCCGCAGGAAACCGCCGATGCCGGTGATGCGCGGGTCCTTGTCGATCTTGAAATCGATGGCGTCCTTTCCGTGTTTGTTCAGATGCCGCAGGGACTCCTTGAGCTCTTCGGCGTTGGCGACCATGGTGCGGAACTTGTACATGCCGAACATGCGACCGCGGTAACCGGTGCGCTTTTGCACGAACATCACCGGACCCGGGCTGGTGAGCTTGATGGCCAGTGCCAGGCCCAGCAGGACCGGAGAAATCAGCAGCAGAATCAACAGTGCACCGACGCAGGCGAGCACGCGATTGGTTCGCGACAACGTCCATGGCCGGCCGCCGTCCCGGCCCGTCACCCAGCCGCGCCCCTGCATGTGGATCGCCGCGTCGAGGCGCATCCGGTGTTCGGGGTCCATGCGTTTGTCACGCCGCAGCTGTTGGATCGGTACACCTTTTTCATGTCCTGTCATTGGGCAGTCCTCCGCTGTAATTCAGCCGCGAGCGGCGCATGGGCGATAGGCAGTGGGTAGTAATCGCGGAACCAGGCGATGAACCGCCCGAGTCCTTCATCCAGCTCGATACGTGGCTGGAAACCGGTGGCGCGGGCCAGGTCGCTGGCATCGGCGCAGGTGTTGAGCACATCGCCGGGTTGCAGTGGCAGCAACTCGACCAGGGCTTTTTGCCCCAGGTGTTTTTCCAGCAGCGCCAGGTAGGCCTTGAGTTCCACCGGGTGCTGGCCGCCGATGTTGAAGATCTGCCAGGGCGCCATGCTGCTGGCCGGGGCCGGTTGTTCACGGTCCCATTCAGGGTTGGCTTGCGGCGCGCGGTCGATCAGGCGGGCGATGCTTTCGATGATGTCGTCGATGTAGGTGAAGTCGCGTTGATGCTCGCCGTAGTTGAACAGCTTCAGCGGCCGCCCCTCGGCAATCGCCCGGGCGAACTGGATCGGCGACATGTCGGGCCGGCCCCAGGGACCGTACACCGTAAAAAAACGCAGGCCGGTGCAGGGAATGCCGAACAGATGGCTGTAACTGTGGGCCATCAGTTCATTGGCTTTCTTGGTCGCGGCGTACAGCGACAGCGGGTGATCAACGCCGTCCTGCACGGAGTAGGGCGTGTGCTGGTTGGCGCCGTACACCGAACTGGACGAGGCGTAGATCAGATGCTTGACCGGGTGATGACGGCAGCTTTCGAGGATGTTCAGAAAACCGCTCAGATTGCTGTCGAGGTAGGCCCGGGGATTGTCCAGCGAGTAACGCACCCCGGCCTGGGCCGCGAGGTTGATCACTACTTCGGGTTGTTCACGGGCAAACAGGTTTTCAATGGCCGGGGCATCGGCCAGGTCAACCGTTGCGAGCTGGAAATGGCCGACCTGCTCCTGCACCCAACGCACGCGATCGTGCTTGAGTTGCGGGTCGTAGTAGTCGTTGAAATTATCCAGGCCGACCACCTGATGCCCGTCGCGCAACAGCCGCAACACACAATGGGCACCAATGAATCCGGCGGCTCCGGTCACGAGAGTCTTCATGGGCGCGGCGCCTCGGGAACGACGTGACGCAAGCCGATGCCGCTGTAGTGCAGGCCGGCCGCCGCCACGTGCTCGGGGTTGTACAGGTTGCGCCCGTCGATGATCACCCGTGAACGCAGTTTGCTCGCCAGCAGGTCGAAGTCGACCACGCGGAAGTTCTTCCATTCGGTGCAGATCACCAGTGCATCGGCATCTTCCAGGGTGTCGTCGCGGGTGGCGCACAGGTGCAGATCGTTGCGGTAACCGTAGATGCGCCGGCATTCGGACATCGCTTCCGGGTCATACGCCTGCACGCTGGCGCCTTCGGCCCACAGCGCATCCATCAAGTAGCGGCTGGGGGCTTCGCGCATGTCATCGGTGTTGGGCTTGAACGCCAGGCCCCAGATCGCGATGGACTTGCCGGCCAGCCCTTGGGGGAATTGCGCCTTGAGCTTGCTGAATAAAATGTGGCGCTGGCTGTCGTTGACGTCGGTGACGCTGCGCAACAGGCGCAACGGCATGCCGTTGTGTTCGGCGGTGTGCAGCAGTGCACGCAGATCCTTGGGGAAGCACGAGCCGCCGAAGCCGCAACCGGGATAGATGAAGTGGTAGCCGATGCGCGGGTCCGAACCGATGCCCTTGCGCACCGCTTCGATGTCGGCGCCGAGCAGCTCGGTGAGGTTGGCCAGTTCGTTCATGAAACTGATGCGCGTGGCGAGCATCGCGTTCGCTGCGTACTTGGTCAGCTCGGCGCTGCGGTTGTCCATGAACATCAGCTTTTCATGATTGCGGCAGAAGGGCGCGTACAGCTCGCTCATCTGACTGCGGGCTTCGTCATCATCGGTGCCGACAATGATCCGGTCTGGCCGCATGCAGTCGGCCAAGGCACTGCCTTCCTTGAGAAATTCGGGGTTCGACACCACCCGCACCCTCAGCGCGTTTTTGTCCCGGCGCTGCAATTCCTTGAGGGCGGTGGCGGCGACCTGGTCGGCGGTGCCGACCGGCACGGTGGACTTGATGATCAGGGTGCGATCGGCCTCCATGTAGCTGGCGATCTGCCGGGCCACATTCAGCACATGGGTCAAGTCAGCGGAACCATCCTCATCGGCGGGTGTGCCGACGGCGATGAAGATCAGCTCGGCGTGTTCGACGGCATCGCTGGCCTGGGTGGAGAAGAGCAACCGACCGGCCTTGATGTTCTCTTCCAGCGTTCCGGACAGGCCCGGTTCACTAATTGGTGGAACTGCTTGTTGCAACTGCTTGATCTTGTTCGGATCAATGTCGACACATAAGACACGATGTCCGACATCGGCCAGTGCCGCTGCTTGTATCAGGCCAACATAGCCCGTACCAAATACGCTCACGTCCATATTGGCGTGCCTCGTAAGTTCGCTGGAAAGATCAGAAATGGGACTGTCAAAAGGGGTATAGCCCAGCCTTGGCAAACCGTGTCAGCAAAATGACATGTTAAAAGAGTAAGACACCCCCGGTTTTGGGGGGCCAATTGCCATCAAGCGCTTGCCCCTGCTCGCTTTGACGGATTTTTGCGGCATCGCGAAGATTTTCGAGAAAGCGATAAACGGTCGTAGGGCTTTAAATTCAAGGGTTATAGGCACTTGAGTGTGTCAGGTTTGAGACGTTTTTTTTTTGACGCTTTCTTCTCATTTGCGCCATTTCTTGCGCTTTGATGGCCCGGTGCTAGTGTCAAAAAATGGCCGACAAACTATTGGCCGCCCGCGAGAACGAGTACCGGAAAGCTAATGATTAGATATCTCAAAGAAATATTAATTGCTGTCTATTTGATTACCCATTACGACTATTACTTTGGGCGTATAAGCGCGATCGGAATTGGCTTCCCGTTGTTATTATTTGTCGGGATGTTTGTTGTACTGACTATTGCTTTATTCATGGCGGCGAACATTCGTCAGACACTTGTTCGGCATTGTTTCGCATTGGCAATGTTTGGTTCGGCGGTGTTCTTTGATGTTTATTCGCGGGTTACCGCTGACTACCTGACTTACAGCAGTTTCGTCTCGCTGGTGTATTCCGGTGGTTTCATCGAAGAGGCGCTGTACCAGTACCGCGATGCGATCATCGGCGGTGTGCTCGGTGGATTGCCGTTGCTGTTGGGCATCGGCCTCAAGCCGCGTCGACAAACGCCGGTGCCGGGAGCGTTGATGGTGGCGGCGCCGGTGTTGGGGGTGTTGTTGCTCAGTGCGGTGCTGTTCGTACGGGCGGGCGAGGGCGCGCGCGGGTTACCGCAGATGTATACGCCGTTGGCCTACCTCAACCTGTTCGCCTACGAGTCCCTGCACAACACCGTCGGCCCGCGCGAGCCGGTGAGCCTGGCGCGCATCGAGCAACCGGTTAACCACGATATCGTGCTGATCATCGACGAGAGCATTTCCGGCAACTACCTGGACATCAACGCGCCGTTCGGTGTGCACAGCAACCTGAAGGAGCCGCATTCCGGCGTTGATATCTTCAACTACGGCTACGCCGCTTCGATCGCCAATTGCAGCGTCGATACCAACGTCACCCTGCGCTATGGCGGCACTCGTGCCGACTACGTGCGGATCAACAGCACGCTGCCGTCGATCTGGCAGTACGCGAAAAAGGCCGGCCTGCACACGGTCTACATCGATGGCCAGCGCACCGGCGGCAACTTGCAGAACCTGATGACCGAGACCGAGAAAAAGGACATCGACGAGTTCGTGCAATTCGACCAGACCAGCGTGCGCGACCGTGACATGGCTGCAGCGGCAAAGCTGATCGAATTGCTCAACGACGACCAGCCGCAACTGGTGGTGATCAACAAGGTCGGCGCGCATTTCCCGGTGCACGACAAGTATCCGGACGGCTTCATGGCCTATCGTCCGACGCTGCCTCGCGGACAGTTCGTGGAAGTGGCGGAAACCGGTGAGCGTAACGGTTTCAATGGTCAGCCGGATGATTGGCTGCTGTACCGCAACGCCTACAAAAACACCTTGCTGTGGAACGTCGGCGAGTTTTTTTCACGGGTGTTTGCCCAGGCCAATTTGAACAACGCTTTGCTGATCTACACCTCGGATCACGGCCAGGATCTGCACGAACGAGGCAATCCCGGCTTGAACACCCATTGCGGTGGCGACCCGGTGGAGGAGGAAGGGTTGGTGCCGTTGGTGGTGATTCAGGGCAGCGGCTTGAAGACGCTCGACTGGCAGGCACAACTGGCCGGCAACAAGGATCGCTCCAGCCACTACAACATCTTTCCGACTTTGCTGCAGTTGATGGGGTATGACCTGGCGGGTGTGGAGGCGGTGTACGGCAAACCGTTGAGTGTGCCGACGACGGACGAGTTCACGTTCAACTATCGATTCAATGCGCGGTTGGGGGCGAAGCCGGAGTGGAAGCATATTGATTTGGGCAGCATTGTGACGCCATCCGAGGTGCCTGCCAGTGTGGCAGTGGGGCAGTGATTTTCTGATTGCCTGAGCCGACGCTATCGCGAGCAAGCTCGCTCCCACAGGGTTATCGGTTGCACACAACATCTGTGTTCAAACCCA
>NZ_JBSVXD010000059.1:0-30402 GCF_054070755.1 Pseudomonas sp. SDO5591_S426
ACAGGTCCTTTGGTGTACACAAACAATGTGATCGACAGAAATCACTGTGGGAGCGGGCTTGCCCGCGATGAGGCCAGTGCAGCAACACACGGCTACCGGCCCATCACCCTTTCAGCCTCAGCCAACAGCTCATCCACCGAACCATGCAGCGTCGGATCAAACTCGATCTGCCCGATGCTGAAACGAATATCAAACCCTCGATGCACCGTGGCATTGCGTTCATCGAGCATCTCTTCAAGCCGTGCCTTGATCGCCGTGAGATCCATGCTGCCGGAGCCAGTCAGCAACGCAACAAAGGTCGCGCCTTCCAGCCGGCCGATCACATCGCTTTCCCTGAAACCAATGCGCAGCACATCGGCAAAGGTTTTCAGGGCGTCGTCGCCCTCGGCGCGGCCAAACAGGTAGTTGATGCGTTTGAACTCATCGAGGTTGAAAAACAGCAGCGTCGCCGGCCGCTCCAGTTGTGCGCAGGCCTCCAGCCCCATATGGGCCAGTGCAATGAAACCGTGGCGATTGGGTAACAGGGTCAGCTCATCCATGCTTGCCATCTGCACGCCCGTCAGCTCTTTTTCAGCCTTGCGGGCCAGGTCGCGTAGCAGTTCGCGCTCCTGTAACGGCGTGCGTAATGGGTCTGCAACTACGCCTTTTTTGTGCGGCTTGCCTGAAATCAGCATCACATACTCCAGTGTGGGTATGTTCTTTAGAGCCCTCGATACCGGGTTTGACTCCCTGTTTACGGGCCGTTGGTCAGCTACCCACCACCGGACACGGCCCACCGGCATCCGCCCAGAGCTTGAATTGCGTGACGAAAATGTCATGCGGCACCGGCACCGGCGCGCGATTACCGCCAGGATTCCAGCCCCACAGCACCAGTTTGTCTTCACTGACATGCTTGATCAGCGCGGCGAAATCCCGGTCACCGTTGGCCTTGCGATCCTTGATCATGCTGCACAGTTTGTCCGCTGGCAGGCCGATCCAGGCCATTTTGTGCGCTGCCGGCGGCAGGCTCCAATGTGGCGCACCTGGCGGCGCCTTGGGGCCGTAACTGGCCGGTGGATTGGCTTCAGCGTGGCAACTGGCGCAAGGCAAACCGGCCGCGCCTTTGCCGTCCATGCCGCGCACGACATTCATCGCATGGGGCGTTCCGGCATCGAACTGCAACGGCGAATCACCGGGAATGTGGCAGTTCTGGCAACGCGGGCTCTGGAAGACCTGTCGCACGGTGTCGAAGGCTTTCAGCGCCGCCTTGTCATCGGCGAACAGCTCCGTTGCATAGATAAACAGGCAAAGCAGCAGCACCGAACCGAGCAACCAATGATGTCGTTTCATCTCACACCCCCGACAGCTGCAACGGCAGCTCACGCAGGCGTTGACCAGTCAGAGCGAACACCGCGTTGGCCACCGCCGGCGCCGTCGGCGGCACGCCGGCCTCGCCGATGCCTCCGGGTTTATCGCTGCTGGGCACGATGTGCACTTCAACCACCGGCATCTCGTTGAACCGCAGCACTTGATAGTCGTGGTAGTTGGATTGCACCACTTGGCCGCCCTTGAACGTCAGGTGACTGTGCAAGGTAAAGCCCAGGCCGAAGGCGATGCAGGACTCCATCTGCGCAGCAATGCTCTGCGGGTTCACCGCGATCCCGCAATCGACTGCACAGACCACGCGATGTACGCGGATCGCCAGGTTGTCCTGGGACACCTCGGCGACCTGCGCCACATAACTACCAAACGACTCATGCACCGCCACGCCCAAGGCATGGCCGTCCGGCAGCGGCGCTTTCCAATTGGCTTTTTCCACCGCAAGGTTCAACACGCCCAGGTGTCGCGGATGCTCCTTGAGCAGTGTCCGCCGGTACTCCACCGGGTCTTTGCCCGCCGCGCTGGCCAGTTCATCGATCAACGATTCCATGACAAACGCCGTATGACTGTGCCCCACCGACCGCAACCACAGCACACTGATGCCGGTTTTCGGTGAGTGCAGTTCAACCTGATGGTTGGCCATCCCCTCAAGGTAGGGACTGTCCGCCACACCTTCGACCGAGGTCTTGTCGATACCATCCTTGACCATGGCCGCTTCGAGCATGGTGCCAGCCATGATCGATTGGCCGACCATCACATGCTTCCACGCCACCGGCATGCCATCGGCTCCCAAACCGACCTGCGCCTGATGCAGGAAGGCCGAGCGGTAGTAGCCGCCGCGGATATCGTCCTCGCGCGCCCAAACGGTTTTTACCGGTCCACCGGCCGCTTTGGCGACGTACACCGCTTCGGCGACAAAGTCCGACGTCGGATTGGCTCGCCGACCGAAACCACCGCCAAGAAACTCGGTGTGGATCTCGACCTGCTCAGGTTTGAGCCCGGTGATTTTCCCGGCGACCATTTGGTCCAGGGTCTGGAACTGCGTGCCAGTCCAGATTTCGCATTTGTCTTTGCTGATTTTCACGGTGCAGTTGAGCGGTTCCATCGGTGCATGAGCCAGGTACGGCACGCTGTACTCGACATCGATTTTCTTTGCCGCTGTTGCCAGCGCAGCCTTGGTATCTCCCGCCTGACTGGCCGACAGACCGGGAGTGGCGGCGAGTTTGCGAAAGTCCTCCAGCAGTTTCTGACTGTCGAGCCCGGTGTTCGGCCCCAGGTCCCACTCGACGTGCAGCGCATCGCGCCCCAGCTTCGCCGCCCAATAGTGATCGGCGATCACTGCCACGCCGGTCGGCACCTGCACCACTTTGTGCACGCCGGGCACCGCCAGCGCTTCCGCGCCTTCGAAGGATTTGACGCTGCCGCCGAACACCGGCGAACGGGCGACCATGGCAGTCATCAGGCCGTCGAACTGCACATCCATGCCGAATTTTGCCCGACCGGTGATTTTCTCCGGCGTGTCCAGGCGCTTGGTGGGTTTGCCGATTAGCTTCCAGTCCTTGGCCTCTTTGAGCTTGATCGACGCAGGGTCCGGCACCGGGAGCTTGCCGGCGTCATCAGCCAGTTCGCCGTAAGTAGCGCGCTGGTCGCCAGCAATCACCACACCCGATTCGGTGCGAATCTGCGAAGGCGCCACGTTGAAGCGCTTCGCCGCCGCCTCGATCAACATCAATCGCGCTGCCGCACCCGCCTGGCGATAGCGATCGAACTCCATCCAGGTCGAGGTCGAGCCACCGGTTATCTGCATCCCGCCGAAACCGGCCAAACCATAATCGGCGGCTGAGGCTGGCGAATGTTCGACCTTTATTTTCGACCAGTCAGCGTCCAGCTCTTCAGCGATCAGCATGGTCAGGCCAGTCCAGATGCCTTGGCCCATTTCCGAATGGCCGAGCAATACCGTGACGCTGTTGTCGTTGCCGATGCGCAGGAAGGCGTTGGGGGCGAACACGTTGCCCTGGTTCTCGGCTGCCCCCGCAAAACGATGGGCACCGGGAATGACAAACGCCACCACCAGCCCACCGCCCAACACGGCAGAACCCTTGAGAAAACCGCGACGCGATAACGGGTTGAGACTGTTCATGGCCACCTCAACCCAACTCGGCGGCGCGTTTGACCGCGGCGCGGATTCTTGGATAGGTGCCGCAACGGCAGATGTTGCCCGACAGCGCCTGATCGATGTCGCTGTCGGTCGGTTGCGGAATCTTCGCCAGCAACGCCGCCGCCGACATGATCTGCCCGGACTGGCAGTAACCGCACTGCACCACGTCGAGCTCAGCCCAGGCTTGTTGCACCGGGTGCGAGCCGTCGGTGGACAGGCCTTCGATGGTGAGGATTTTTTGCCCATGGGCCACGGCCGTGGCGGGGGTGATGCAAGAGCGTAGTGGAGCGCCATCGACGTGCACGGTGCAGGCGCCGCATTGGGCCATGCCACAGCCGAATTTGGTCCCGGTCAAGTGCGCGACATCGCGCAAGACCCAGAGCAACGGCATGTCCGCAGGGACATCCAGCTCCTGGTCCTGACCATTGATGTTCAGGGTCAACATTGCGAAGGTCCTCAGACTCACGGTGTTCTGAAGGGGGCGTCGCTGTGGTGATCTGGAACCTACGCGCGCCTCGGGTTATCCCTACAGCTAAGCGCAAATTGATCGGGGGGCTGGGGTGTATCGACCACCGGTCACTTAAGCCGCCGGCGGTGGTTGTCTTGAAGGTGTACATATCCGTTGTTTTTGTAACGGCGAGTTATGGTTCCGCCCTTACGGCGGGTCACTTTCGAAGAGCCGGAATGCCAGCCCAGACGAAAGTAACCAAAGCGCTTTGCCCCTGACGTTCGGCCTCACGATGGGGCGAATACCGCAACAGCACCGTGGGGCGGCCTACCGGCCGGCCTGTCTCTTTAGGCATGCGCGTTTCTTTGTAGGAGCTGTCGAGTGCAACGAGGCTGCGATCTTTTGATCTGGTGCATCCGCAAAATTCTGGTCGGCTGTCAGGTCGGCATCGCCAGCAGGCTGGCTCCCACAGATACCGTGTTACAACAGACTAAACCCTCGGCCCAAACAAAACCCCGGTATAACGCAACAAAAACAACCCAAACGCCACACACCAAAACAACGCCGACATAGCAAGTCCCCACCCAGAAAACGGCACCAACACCACCCGCAAAACCCCCGCAAACAACACCAGAACAAACCCCGCAACAATCGCTTTCGAAGGCACCAAAGCGCGCCCGGTATGCCCCAGACTAACCCGAGCAATCATCGCCAGAATCAACCCGCCCACACCACCCACCGCCAGCGAATGCGTCGCCAGACTCTGCTGCGGCAACAACCCCAAGTGCCACAACGCCATGGCAAAAACCGCCACCACCAGCCACACGTAAGACAGATACAACGACCACAACAACGGCACACCCCACATGCCGCGGTCATGCCATCGCCACAGACGAAACACGTGCAAAACACCCATCAACAAAAACACCGCCGCCAACCAAAGCCTGGGCACGTCGTGCAAGCCAAGGGCAAATGTCAGCGCAACAAAAAAACCACTCACCATCAGGACCCGCGTCGGCCATGGATTGGCAATCGGTGAAGCCGGACGATTCAATCCACGCTGGACAAAGAACGGAATCACCCGCCCGCCAATCACACTCATCAGCGCAGCCACCAGCCACAACGCGGCCAACACACCACGCCGTTGCAGGCCGGCGTCGTCGAGCCAGATCCCCCACAGCGTCATGGCCTGACACCCCGCCAGCAACGCGACCATCAATAGAATCGGATAATTGTCGCGCTTGCGTGCAGCCACCAGATCGCGGCCCAGCACCACGGCCAGCAGCGGCAGGAAAGGTACTTGCAGCAACAGCAACACCGCAGGAGAAACCGGCAACAACCAGACGATCCGTGCCAGCAGCCAAACCAGCACCAGCCCGATCAACGGCCAGCCCTTGAGCCCCGGTCGGCCCGTCCAGTTCGGCACCGCCGTCAGCAGGAACCCGGCGATGATCGCCACGGCGAAGCCGAACGGCATTTCATGCCGGTGCCAGGCGAGCATGCCGCCCACCGGTTGCGCGCCGGGTAATCGGCCGTACAGCCACAGCGCCCAGATCGCTACCGCCAGTGCGGCGAACGCGGCTCCCGCCAGGAAGAACGGACGAAAGCCGAGACTGAAGACGGGGGCGGCGGCCAGTTTGCGCATCAGGCCAGCGCCACTTTCAGCGGCTTGCTCAACCGGTGCTGGGACAGCAGGCGCATCACGTAGCCGATTTTCAGCAGGGTCGGGCCGATGATGGTCATCGCGTGCAACGACACCAGCGCCAGGATCGACAGGTGACCGTCATAAAGGTAAGCGCCGTAGATCCCGGCCAGCAGCATCGCCAGGCCAACGCCGAGTACACGGCTTGAGAGTTGCAGAACATTCTGAGGATTGCTGAAGAAATGGAACATTTTCCGTACTCCTGTCGCAGTTCAGTTGTACGTAAGGTGTATCAAGTCTCGTGCCAGATTTTGAAGCCTTATAAATCAGTTACTTGATAAAACATGAGTCATATCGACTCCACCCATAAATAGTCTTATCGACAAATACAGAGGTCAATTTGACTTCTTTTTACACATCTCCCAACACACTTGTCGATCTACGGCACAACCAGACAAGCCGAGGCTGGCTACGCTGATAGTCCAGCATGCAAAAACCTGCCAAGGAGACCCGCCATGCTCCACGCTCAAAAACTCACGCCCTGCCTGTGGTTCGATGGTCAGGCCGAAGAGGCTGCGAATTTCTATTGTGCGATCTTCGATCACGCAAAAATCACCGCCATCACGCATTACGGCAAGGCTGGCCAAGAGGTTCACGGTCACGCCGAGGGTTCGGTACTGACGGTCAGCTTCGAACTCGATGGACAGACGTTCACCGGCCTCAACGGTGGTCCGAACTTCAAGTTCAACGAAGCGATCTCGTTCCAGGTCAACTGCCAGACCCAGGAAGAAGTCGACCACTTCTGGGGCCGGTTGTCCGCTGGCGGGCCGGTTGAGGCGCAGCAGTGCGGCTGGCTCAAGGATAAATACGGCGTGTCGTGGCAGATCGTGCCGGTGGCGATGATGGAGATGCTCAAAGACCCTGACACAACCAAATCCCAGCGCGCCATGGCGGCGATGATGCAAATGAAAAAACTCGATATCGCCGAGCTGAAACGAGCCTTTAACGGCGAGAGCTAATACACTCCGACGCTGATCTGCCAAGGACTGACCATGAAGCTCTGCAAGCCCAAGGACACCGACAAGGCTCCGCGTTTCTGGCGCGATGACGCCCTGCCCTTCATCGAGGCGCGCGCCATCGCCGATGGGCGCGAGGTCTGCTACACCCGGCACTCCCACGAGCACTTTTCCATCGGTGCGATCACCGCCGGGCGCAGCACCTATGTCCACGAGCAATCACAGTTCGAGGTCAGCGTCGGCACCGTAGTGCTGATGAATCCCGCCGATGTGCATGCCTGCAATCCGATCGACGACCAGCCCTGGTCGTACCTGATGTTGTACGTCGATACCGCGTGGCTCACGGATTTGCAGCATCAGCTTGGCTTCAGCGATGACCTGGCGTTTCGCCGATTTGCGATCACCCACACCGCTGATTTGGCCTTGTTCGCGGGGCTGGAAGGTTTGTATGAAGTGCTGGTCGATCCGCAGCAGGATGTGCTGCGCAAACACAGCGCGGCGGTGGAGTTTTTCAGCGAAGTGCAGCTACGGCTGAACCCCATCGATCAGCCGTTACGCGAGCCGAATTTCAAACTGGAACGCGCCGCCGATTTCATCCGCGAACACTGCACGCATATGCTCAAGCTCGAAGACATTTGCGAGGCGGCGCAGTTGTCGCCGTCGTACCTGATCCGCGCATTCAAGCAGCATTACGGCATGACGCCCCACGCCTTCCTGGTCAACCGGCGCATCCAGTTCGCCCGGGATCAATTGCGCAGCGGCAAGCTGATCGCCGATGTTGCACTCGAAGCAGGATTTGCCGATCAGGCGCATTTTCAACGGGCGTTCAAACAGCATCTGGCGGCGACGCCGGGACAGTATCGCGGCTGATTAAGGCAACAGCAGATACACCGCACTCACCGCCAGCAACAACGCCATGACCCGGTTGAACCAGCGCATGCCCGCCGGGTTGTTCAGATAGCCGCGCAAGAACGTCCCGGCATAGGCCCAACACCCGACCGAGACGTAGCAAATCACCAGATACACCGCCGCGAATTGCCACACCAGCCGCGCCTCGCCATCGGCAACGAATGCGCCCATGCCGGCCACGCAGGCCAGCCAGGCCTTCGGATTGAGCCATTGCATCACCGCGCCATACAACATCGACGGCGCGCGGCCCGAGTCCTTCGCCTCCAGTTGCCCGTTGTCGGCCGCCAGTTTGAACGCCATGTACAACAGGAACGCCACACCAGCCCATTGCACAACCTGGGTCATGGCCGGCCAAATCTGCAACAACTCATGCAAGCCAAGCCCCATCAGCACCAACAGCAACACAAACCCCAGGGTCGCCCCGGCCACATGCCGCTGACTGGCCTTGAAGCCGAAACGCGCCCCCGAACTCAATGCCACGATGTTCACCGGCCCCGGCGTGATTGAAGCGGCCAGCGCAAACGCGGCCATGGACATGATCAAACTCATCGCACACCTACTCTCAGTCAATTGAACCAGGCCCCACGGTAAAGAGCCCAGTGGTGCACGTATTGAAGAAAACTGCCCTGAGAGCGCTTGTTACGAGTAATAGCCAACCACCCTCTTCACCTTCACCAATGCCTGGCGCAACGAGTCCATGTCCACCGAACCCAGTGCCAGGCGAATCGCGTGCGGTACATGGGTGGTGATGGCAAAGGGTTCGGCGGGCGACACCGACACCTGCTCGCGCATCAACGCCATGGCGATCTGGTCGGCACGGGCGTCTTCGGCCAACGGCAGCCAGATGAAATACGACGACGGATGGCTGATGGTCCTGAGCCCCGCCAGCACCTCGCGCGCCAGCGCTTGTCGGGCCTGAGCGTCCGCACGTTTTTGCGCTTCCAGTTTGAGCACGGTGCCGTCGTCGAGCCAGGCCGTGG
Source organism: Pseudomonas sp. SDO5591_S426 (assembly GCF_054070755.1). Taxonomy (NCBI): domain Bacteria; kingdom Pseudomonadati; phylum Pseudomonadota; class Gammaproteobacteria; order Pseudomonadales; family Pseudomonadaceae; genus Pseudomonas; species Pseudomonas sp. SDO5591_S426. The sequence goes on from NZ_JBSVXD010000059.1 coordinate 8,513, forward strand.
CAATCGCCGTCATCACGCCCGGCGTGTTCCACGTGGTCGCCATGATCGTGCGTTCAAACCCGGCGATCCATTGCGCTGGCGCGGCGATAAAGCCGACGCGCAAACCGGTGGCGATGTTCTTCGATAAACCGCTGACGTACACGGTTCGCTCCGGCGCCATTTCAGCCAGCGGTGGCGGTACGTTTTCGGCGAGAAACGCGTAGGCCGCATCCTCGATGATCGTCAGGTCATGCTGGCGCGCAATCGCCACCAACCGTTCGCGCTGCTCGACATCCATCACCCAGCCCAGCGGATTGTGCAAAGTCGGCATCGAGTACACGGCGCGTACCGGACGGCTGCGACAGAGTTTCTCCAGTGCGGCCAAATCAGGCCCGTTTTCCGTCACGGGAATGGGCAAGACTTCAAGGTGCAGTGTCTCGGCCAGCGTCTTGAAACCCGGATAGGTCAACGCGTCAGCGGCGATCACGTCGCCGGGCTTGAGCAGCGTCATCATCACCACCGCCAGGCCATGCTGGGCGCCGCTGACGATCAACACCTGTTCAGCCGGCACACTCAAACCCCGCTCGCCCAAATGCCGCGCGACTGAAGCGCGTTCGTGCAGGCGTCCGGCGTGGGGCTGGTAGCGCAGAAGGGCTTCGAGATCGCCGGACAACGCGAGCTGACGCAGCGCGTTGCGCAACAGGTCAGCTTGTCCGGGCAATGACGGATAGTTGAAGTTCAGATCGATCATGCCCGCCGCCACCACGGACTGCGAAATACCCTGCCCCGGTGGCAGCGAAGTTTCCCTGACAAACGTCCCGCGCCCGGTTTCGCCGCTGACCAGGCCCATGCTTTCAAGTTCGGCATACACCCGGCTGGCAGTGACCAGCGCCAGGCCGTGCTCGGTGGCTAGTTGCCGATGCGTCGGCAGGCGCGTACCGGGCGGCAGTTGCCCCGATCGGATGTCAGCAGCAAAGGCGTCAACCAGGGTCTTGTAGCGGGAACGAGGCATGTCGAGATGTATCCATGACAATTTTTTGATTGTATTGATACTCAGCCATACGATGGCTTTCGTGCAATCAATAAGTGAGCGTGAGCCAAATGGAACGGACTTCGAACCTGCAAAACCGGACGCTGGACAGCAATACCAGCGGCTGGATCAACGGCCTGATCGGTGTGGTGATCTTCAGCGGTTCGCTGCCGGCGACTCGGCTGGCGGTGCTCGAATTTGACCCGGTATTCCTGACCGTCGCCCGCGCCACCATCGCGGCGATTCTGGCGCTGTGCCTGCTGCTGTTATTCAAGGAAAAACGCCCTGCGCGCAGTCAAATCGTGCCGCTGATCATCGTGGCTATGGGCGTGGTGGTCGGCTTTCCCCTGTTGACCGCGCTGGCGTTGCAGTACGTGACCTCGGCGCACTCCATCGTCTTCGTCGGCCTGCTGCCACTCGCGACGGCGGTGTTCGGTGTACTGCGCGGCGGCGAGCGCCCACGGCCGGTGTTCTGGATTTTCTCGGTACTGGGCAGTCTGCTGGTGGTCGGGTTCGCCGCCTCCCAAGGCCTGACCGCCTCACCGCAGGGCGACATCCTGATGCTGTTGGCGATCCTGGCCTGCGGCCTCGGTTATGCCGAAGGCGCGAAGTTGTCGCGCACACTCGGTGGTTGGCAAGTGATTTCCTGGGCGCTGGTGCTGGCATTGCCGGTGATGGCGGCGCTGACTTGGTGGCGGATGCCGGCGTCTTTCAGCGGGATCAGCACGCCAGCGTGGTTCAGCCTGGCGTACGTGTCGCTGTTCAGCATGCTGATCGGTTTCGTGTTCTGGTATCGCGGGCTCGCCCAAGGCGGAATTGCCGCCGTCGGCCAACTGCAACTGCTGCAACCGTTTTTTGGTTTGGCACTGGCCGCGACTTTGCTGCACGAACACGTCAGCATTGGCATGCTTGGCGTCACGCTCGCGGTGATCCTCTGCGTCGCCGGAGCGAAGCGATTCGCCAAATAACACTCAAGGCAATGTGTCGACCTTGTGCGTCGTCACTGCGGGGTCCCGCCGGGCGTTTTCCATGGCCGCCACCAGGTCCTTGGCACCCGAGCCCCATTTCGAAATGACCTTGAAGGCGTCGGTGAAGGACACGTCCAGCGGATGCACGCGGCTGGCTTCGAGGATGTAGATCGCACCAGCCAATGGCGTCGGCACCGACGGCACGAAAATGGTGTAGCGACCATCCTCGAACACCTCGATGATGAAGGCCGGGACCAGCGCCTCTTCGATCTCGACCAGCGCGGGTTTCCACACCGTCTGGTGGCTGTCTCCCGCCACCTGCTGCGTCAGGCTGCGGAACAGTCCGTAGCCGGGAATGCGTTCGAACAAACCCTTTTCCGCTCGTTCCCGGGCCGCTCTACCCAATCGCGTACGCAGGCCTGCGCCGATCAGGAAGCAGATCAACAACACCAGGATCAACGACAAGAATTGTTCGGCAGGCAGCCACTCCGGAAGGATTTTGGTGAAGGGCCGCACCAGTTGCCCGAGGGATTTCATGCCCTTGAGCAACACCAGAATGGCCAGGTAGATCGGGATGATGACCAGCAGACCAGCGATCACTCTTTTGGTGAAATACCCAAGTACCTGTTTCATGTGCACTACCCTCGTCGAAGGACCGGGCCGCGCGAACCAACGTCGGCTGATTGACGATAGTACGAGACCGCCGGCCTCACAAGGACAGGACCGGCGCCGGGCAACAGCCCCTTGTACGGTGATTTCTTCCCGTGACTGTATGGGTCAGGCACCACGAATGTCGTGATAAAAATACGGTTCTCGCTACAGGAGCCGCCCCCATGGACCTCGCCACCCTCACACTCTTTCTGCCGGCCTGCTTCGCCCTGAACATGGCGCCGGGGCCGAACAACCTGCTGTCGGTCAGCAACTCGACGCGCTACGGCTACCGCACCGCGTGTGTGGCCGGCGTCGGCCGCTTGCTGGCGTTCGCCGGGATGATCGCCCTCGCCTCGGCGGGCCTGGCGGTGGTGCTGCAAACCTCTGAGCTGTTGTTCTACGGAATCAAGATTCTGGGCGCTGCGTACCTGTTCTACCTCGCCTGGCAACTGTGGCGGGCTGACCCCGGTGTAGAAAACGTATCGACCGGCGCGCAAGCCGGATTGCTGGCATTGGCCCGACAGGAGTTTCTGGTGGCGGCGGGCAATCCCAAGGCGATCCTGATCTTCACCGCGTTCCTGCCGCAATTCGTCGACCCGACCCGCGCTATCACCCCGCAGTTCGCGGTGTTGGGCGCAATGTTCCTGATGTTGGAATGGATCGCCATCGCAGCCTACGCCTACATGGGTTTGCACATGCGACGCTGGTTCGCCAAGCCGTCGGGCAAGCGGATATTCAACCGTTGCTGCGCGGGGTTGTTGTCGGCGGCAGCCTCGGTGTTGCTGATGGCGCGGCGGGCCTGAATTCCCTGTCGATTTTCCGGTGGAGGCCGGCCATGACGCGTTCTATGCTGCGCCCATGAACCTACAAAACACGCTGTTGCCGCCCCACGCCGAGATGGTTCGCGCCATGCTCGAACGAGACACCGCCTACGAGGGGGTGTTCTTCACGGCGGTCAAGACCACCGGGATCTTCTGCCGACCAGGCTGCACCGCACGCAGCCCGAAACCGGAGAATGTCGAGTTCTTCGCTCACACCGATGAATGCCTTGCGGCGGGCTACCGCGCGTGCCTGCGTTGCAAACCCATGGACGCTGCTGCGATCGCGCCGGACTGGGTGCAGAAGCTGTTCAGATCGGTAGACATTGATCCCGAGCTGCGCTGGACAGATGCGCAGTTGCAGGCCGAAGGTATCGAACCGCTGAAATTGCGCCGCTGGTTCAAGCAGCATTTCGGCATGACCTTTCATGCCTGGCTGCGCACCCGACGGCTGGGCATGGCGTTGGGCGGAATCAAACAGGGCGATTCGATCGACAGCGCGGCGTTCGATTCAGGTTACGAATCCCTGAGCGGGTTTCGCGATGCCTTCCAAAAGTCTTTCCACATCACACCGGGTCGCGCCGCCAACAGTGAGCCCTTGCTGTTCACCCGGCTGACCACGCCGCTGGGGCCGATGATCGCCATGGCCGAACGCCGTGGACTGGTGCTGCTGGAGTTTCTCGACCAGCCTTCGCTGACCCGCGAAGTGGATGCACTACAGAATCGCTATGGCTACGCCGTAGCCCCCGGGCACAACGGGCATTTACAGCAAATCGAAGAGCAACTGGCCGCGTATTTTGCCGGTAACCGCACTGAATTCAGCGTGGCCCTGCACATGCCCGGCAGCGAGTTCTCCCGCCAGGTCTGGGCCGAACTGGCAAAAATCCCCTACGGCCGGACTACCACTTACGGTGCTATCGCAGCGACGCTCGGCAAGCCTGGTGCCAGTCGCGCCGTGGGCCTGGCCAACGGGCACAACCGCCTCTCGATTGTCGTGCCCTGCCATCGGGTGATCGGTGCCGATGGCTCGTTGACGGGCTACGCTGGAGGCCAGCCGCGCAAGGCGTTTCTGCTCAGGCTGGAAAACGCGGCGGTGCAGATCACTGAACAACTCGCACTCTGATCTTCGTCAGCACTCAAGGATGCTTGATGTCCGACCTTTATTTGCCCGCGACGAAATTCCTGGCGTCTATCGATGACGATTGGCGTCGGCATATCGCCGCCGTCGGCCCGTGCCTGCATCAACCCCACGCGGCTCGTGATCCCTATGAGTCGCTGGTGCGGGCGATTGCCTATCAACAACTGCACGCCAAGGCCGGGGATGCGATTGTCGGTCGGCTGCTGGCGTTGTTTCCAGCGAGCGCGTTCCCGCGACCGGAGCAAATCGTCGCCACTGATTTCGACCGACTGCGCAGTTGCGGCTTTTCCGCCGGCAAGATCGCGACCATCCACGGCATCGCCCAGGCGGCGCTGAATGGCGTAGTGCCGGATTACGCCACGGCGCTGGCCATGGACGATGAGGCGCTGATCGAACGATTGATCACCCTGCGTGGCGTCGGTCGCTGGACCGTCGAGATGCTGTTGATCTACAGCCTCGAACGACCGGATATTTTGCCGGCCGATGACTTTGGCGTGCGTGAGGGGTATCGGCGGCTAAAGGGGCTGGAGGTGCAGCCGACGCGCAAGCAGATGATTGAGATCGGGTTGGCGTGGAGTCCTTATCGGACTGTGGCTGCCTGGTATTTGTGGCGGGTACCCACCCGGTAGACCGCGTTATCGTTTATCGCGGGCAAGCCCGCTCCCACAGGTTTACCGGTATACATACATTTGTATACGACTCGGACACTGTGGGAGCTGGCTTGCCAGCGATGGCGTCAGCCCATTCAACACATCACCCAACGCCCATCACAACCCCGATTTCAACCGGCTGAACGCCCGGATCAGTGCCCGGTTGAACGCCTTGCCGTTGTCATTCTTGCTGTACAACGACGCACGCACCGCCTGCGCCGGATAGGTCCCCGGATCGTCGCGAATCGCCGGGTCGATCAAGCCATCCGCCGCCGTGATCGCATTGGCGTAGTGGATGGTGTCGGTGATCGGCGCGATCACTTCAGGGGTCATCAGGTAGTCCATCAATGCCAGTCCAGCCTGAGGGTGCGGCGCGTCCTTGGGAATGACCATGGCGTCGAACCAGATCAACGTGCCCTCCTTCGGAATCCGGTATTTCAATGCGTACGGCTTGTTCGCCGCTTCGGCCTGGCCGGCAGCGATGGCCACGTTGCCATTCCACGACATCGCTACGCAGGTGTTGCCGTTGGCCAGGTCGCTGATGTTCAGGTCGTTATCGAAGTAGCGAATGTACGGGCGGATCTTCGCGAGTTGTTGCTCGGCCAGTTTCAGGTCGTCGAGGTTCTGGCGATTGATGTCCAGGCCCATGTACTTCATGACGGCGGCGAACACTTCATTGGGATCGTTGAGCAGGCTGACCCCGCAATCGGCGAATTTCGACACCACGGCCGGGTCGAACAGCATCGCCCAACTGTCCGTGGGCGCATCGGGCAGACGCTGCTTGACGGCTTCCTGCTGGTAGCCCACGCCGGTGGTGCCCCAGGCGTAGATCCCGGCGTATCGATTGCCCGGATCGAACACCGCCATGTGCTGGCGAAACTCCTCGCCGACCCCGGCAAAGTGCGGCAGTTGCTGCTTGTCCACGGTCTGGATCGCGCCGCTCTGAATCGCTCGGGACAGATGCTGTCCCGCCGTCAGTACCAGGTCATAGCCGCTGCGACCGGTGAGCAGTTTGGTCTCGACGGTTTCCAGGGAATCGAAGTGATCGACCACTACATGGATGCCGGTTTTCGCCTCGAAATTCTTCAGGGTGTCCGGGGCCAGGTACTCGCCCCAGATGTAAAGATTGACCACCGGTTTCGCGGTGTCAGCGGCCTGCACACACAGGGGTGCAAGCACCAGCATTAACGCTTGAGTCAGTTTGTGCAGGCCCATGATTTACGCTCCCTTTTGGTTGCTGGCGATGCCCGCGTACTGCGGCATGGTGATGCACGCGACGTTCCCGCCGCCGAGGAGAATTTCCCGGGAGTTCTCGATGCCGACGATGTTGTGCTGCGGGAACAGTTCGGCGAGGGTCGCCATTGCCACTTTGTCGTTACGATCACCAAACAGCGGCACCACGATCGAGCTGTTGCCGGCGTAATAGTTGATGTACGACGCGCAGATTTTCGTCCCCGCCTGACGGGTATGGGTGCTGTCCTGCTGGTCCAGACCTTCAGCCTCTTCGGCGGTCCACTCCAGAACATCCGGTTGCGGCAGTTTGTGCACGGTCAACTCGCGGCCACGGCTGTCGCGGGTGCTGCGCAGGATGTCGTAGGCCTCCTGATAGATTTCCCACTGTGGGTCATCGCGATTGTCAGTCCATTGCAGCACCACTTCACCGGGGCGCACGAAACAGGCGAGGTCGTCGACATGGCCATCGGTTTCGTCGAACTTGCAGCCGCGAGGCAGCCAGATCACCTGCTCCGCGCCGAGGTAATCGGTCAGGCGGCGAGTGACTTCATCCTTGCCCAGATGCTGGTTCCGATTGCGATTGAGCAGGCATTGCTCGGTGGTGAGGATGCTGCCCTGGCCGTCGCTCTGGATGCCGCCGAGCTCGGCAATCAACGGTGCGCGATAACGGTCGAAGCGTTCGATTTCGAGGATCTTGCTTGCGATCTGATCGTCCTTGTCCCACGGGTAGTACAAGCCGCCGTCGAGGCCGCCATAAGCGTTGAATTCGAAGTCGACGCCACGCACTTCGCCGCTCTGGTCGTTGACCACAAAGCACGGGCCACTGTCGCGAAACCAGGTGTCGTTGCAGGTCATTTCCACCACTCGCACTTGCGGCGGTAGCTGTCGACGCGCAGTGGCGAATTGCGCGGCGGAGGCACACACGGTCACCGGTTCGCTCATGGAAATCGCCGTGACGATCTGCACCCAGACTTTCTGCGCAGGCTTGGCGCCGTTGCGCCACACATCGGTACGCTCCGGCCAGCCGAGCCAGCAACCGGACTTGGTTTCGAATTCACCGGGCAGGCGGAAACCGTCGAATTTGGGAGTGGAATCGAGCAAACGTGCCATGGGCAAACCTCATCAGCGGGGATTGGAATGACCACAGGCTAAGGTCGCCGGCGCCCTCCTCGCCAACGATGATTATTTCGGAACACTTGAATTAAACTCATCAATCGATCAGTTGATCATTGAACCAATCCAGCATCTGCGCCACCGCTGGACGCTCCAGCCGCACGCGTTCGCACACCAGCGCATATTGGCCCAACGCGGTCATGCTCGAAGTAAAAGGTCGTACCAGTCGACCGCTGAGCAAGTCTTCCTGCGCCGTCAGGTTATCGCCCATGGCCACGCCCTGCCCCTGCGCCGCCGCTTCCAGTGCCAACCCGGCGTGGGCGAAATACAGTTGCCGTTCGGGGCGCTGATCGCCGGCATGGCTGGTGAGCCACGCGGTCCAGGTCTTGCCGTCCTGATCGTCGTGCAGCAGGCAATGGCGCGCGAGATCCTTCGGTGTTTTCAGCGTGGCCTGGTTGAACAGGCCGGGGCTGCACACCGGGAAGAACTGCAACGCGGGCAATGGCCGGACGAAATACGCGCTACTGTCCACCGGCCCGGTGCCGTAGGTGATCGCCAGGTCGATGTCCTCTCCCGGTGCCGAGGCGTCGATCGGTTGTTCGTAGAGATGCAGGGTGATGTGCGGGTAACGCGCGTAGAAATCCGTGAGGCGACTCATCAGCCACTTTTGCGCCAATTCAGCAGTCACGGCCAGGCGCAACACGGCGAGGGATGACGGATCGCGCAGTTCGTCGCAGGCCTCGCCGATCAGTTCGAAGGCTTGCTGCAAACTTTGCATCAGGCGCCCGGCGGCCATGGTCGGGCGGATCTGCCGGCCTTCGCGGACAAACAGCGACACGCCGAGCTGTTCTTCCAGTTGGCGGATCTGATGGCTGACCGCGCTGTCGGTGACACACAACTCTGCCGCCGCCCGGCCGAAATGGGCATGACGGGCGGCGCATTCGAAGGTTCTGAGGGCTGCCAGGGAGGGTAAGCGTCGCATCGGGTCAGGTCCGGGATTCGGGGGTGTTCATGCTGACCTGATGGGACATAAGCGTCCAGTGGGACCGCGTCATCGTTCATCGCTGGCAAGCCAGCTCCCACAAGGATCGGGCGTGCATGCAACATTTGGCTCGACACATAACCTGTGGGAGCGGGCTTGCCCGCGATGGCGTCGGCACATTCACCGCTACCCCACCCGCCTATCACGGTTACTGATCAACGATGACACTGGACCATCCCGGGCGCATGTTGACGCTTCAACCGGAGGGATTCGACATGCTCAACGCACTCAAGCAAATCAACTCAACCTCAGCCTTCAACCGCTGGGCCGGCTTCGAAGTCACCCGCGCGGAGAGCGGTGAAGCCGAACTCAGCCTGGCGTTTCGCGAAGAGGACATGGCGCAATATGCCGGTTTCCTGCATGCCGGGCTGATCGGTGCAATGCTCGACACGGCGTGCGGTTTCGCCGCCGGAACGGTCGCCGGCAATGTGCTGGCTTCACACTTCACGGTCAACTGCCTGGCGCCCGCTGTCGGTGAGGTTTTCATCGCTCGGGGCAAGGTCGTCAAGGCCGGAAAAAAGCAGGTCTTTGCCCGCGCCGAGCTGTTCGCGCAAACGGGAGATCAACTGAAATTGGTCGCAACCGGCGATGCGATTCTGGTACCGGTCTAGGCTGATGTGATAAATCCCAAGACCTGCCGGAGGTCGCCATGCAACTCGAAGGCTCCTGCCATTGCGGCGCGGTATCGTTCAGCTTGACCAGCGCCCACCCCTACCCTTATCAACGCTGCTATTGCTCGATCTGCCGCAAGACCCAGGGAGGTGGCGGTTATGCAATCAACATTGCCGGTGACGCCCACAGCCTGAAAGTACGCGGGCGCAAGAACATTGCGATTTACCATGCGCTGCTCAAGGGCGAAGGTGAGCAGCGTGCCCACCGCAGCAGCGCCGAGCGGCATTTCTGCTCGGTGTGCGGTTCGGGGCTGTGGCTGTTCAGCCCTGAATGGCCAGAGTTGATTCACCCCTTCGCATCGGCCATCGATACCCCGTTGCCGGTGCCGCCGGAACATACGCATTTGATGCTCAGTTCCAGGGCACCTTGGGTCGAGGCCAAGGTGCGGCCGGGGGACAAACAGTTTGATGTCTATCCCGAAGAGTCGATTGCGCAATGGCATGAACGACTGGGGTTGAGTAAATAAAGCTGGGCGTCAATTTTCCAAACCTTTTGCAATACACGTTACTTAACGCCAAAAAACAAAACTGCTTAATCTAGGAGCTCAGCACAACCCCAAATCAAATCATAAGCATGGATAGCAAAATGAACATCGACATTGAACAATCGTTTGTCGCGACACTTAATATGTTCGATCACAAAGTTAATTTACTTGAACAACTTCATGGCAAGCCCGCACTGGCCACCGTCAATTTGTTCAGCGGCGGGTTCTTTACCGGAAAACCCCAGACACGTGATCACTCGAGTCTGTTAGGCATCCGCCCAAATGCCCAGTCCGGACCGGTGCAACCGTTGAAGCTGCACTTTCTCCACACCACCGCAGGCTACGTGCTTTCCATAAGGAACGAAGGAGAACACTACAACAAGAAAGTCAGCGAACGCTGGCTGGAAGTGCTCGGAACTATCGACTCAGAAGATGACGAGCCGACAGTTTTCACTCTTGTGGATCAGCACAACAAGTCCGTCACCTTGAAAGACTTTCGCACCGTTCATACTCCCATCTCCCTAATGACTGAAGACAAAAAGTATGTAGGCGGACTTACTGTAAAAGGCTCACCTTATATTTATCTTGCCAACACCCATGAACGCTCAAAAATAACGTTCATCGTAAGTATCCTTGAAAGAAAGGTGTCTCACTCGGTGACCTGATCCCCTCTTTGATGGCAAAAAAAATCGGCCTGGATGGCCGATTTTTTCCCGGGTACTTTTCGCCGCTTACGCCGCAGCAGGTATACCGCTGTGAAAGCGGAATTCCACATCCGGCGACTCGATCAGTTCCTGCTCGGCGGCACGGACCTTGTCGATCACCTGGGCAATGTCCTTCGCGTCGCCGTACTGGTAAGCCAGTTTCAGATAACCCTGGAAATGCCGCGCTTCGCTTTTGAGCAGGCCGAAATAGAACTTGCCCAGCTCTTCGTCCAAGTGCGGCACCAGCGCTTCGAAACGCTCGCAGCTGCGGGCTTCGATGAACGCGCCGACCACCAGCGTATCCACCAGTTTCACCGGTTCGTGACTGCGCACCACTTTGCGCAGGCCCGAGGCGTAACGCCCGGCGGACAACTGACGCAGTTCGATCTTGCGCTTTTTCATCAGGCGCATGACTTGTTCATGGTGCACCAGCTCTTCCCGGGCCAGGCGCGACATCATGTTGATCAGGTCGACGTGGGAGTGATATTTAGCAATGAGGCTCAGCGCGGTGCTGGCAGCCTTGAATTCGCAGTTCTTGTGGTCGATCAGCAGGGTTTCCTGATCGGCCAGCGCAGCCTGGACCCAGCCGTCGGGGGTGCGACAGCCAAGGAATTCGTGAATTTCGGGAAGGATCATGGGGCCCACGGGATAAAAGGTTCAAAACGAAGGGCGCCGATTATACCGGCCTGCGGGCAGACCACCAGTCGCCGACCGTTGATATGTATCAACACCCAGGCCTGCGGGCAGCAACTATAGTTGTGCAACGCCGTGCTTTTTCATTTTCAGGAGATCCCGATCATGCAAGCCATACGCAGCATTCTGGTGGTCATCGAGCCCGAACACGCGGAAAGCCTGGCGCTCAAACGGGCCAAGTTGATTGCCGGTGTGACCCAGGCGCATTTGCACCTGCTGGTGTGCGATCCGAAACATGATCACAGCGGCATGCTCGGTGTGCTCAAGGCCGCATTGCTGGAGGACGGTTACAGCGTCACCACCGAGCAGGCCTGGAACAAGAGCCAGCACGAAACCATCGTCGAAGTGCAGCAGGCCGAAGGTTGCGGACTGGTGGTCAAGCAGCACTTCCCCGACAGTGCGCTGAAAAGAGCCCTGTTGACTCCCGCAGACTGGAAGTTGCTGCGCCATTGCCCGACTCCGGTGCTACTGGTGAAAACCGCCGGCTCGTGGAAGGACAAGGTGATTCTGGCGGCCGTCGACGTCGGCAACTCCGACTCCGAACACCGCCACCTGCACAACACCATCATCGATCACGGCTATGACATCGCCACCCTGGCCAAGGCTCACTTGCACGTGATCAGCGCCCATCCGTCGCCGATGCTGTCGTCGGCCGACCCGACGTTTCAACTCAGCGACACCATCGCGGCGCGCTATCGCGAGCAGTGCAAGGCGTTCCAGGCGGAATTTGATATCGACGATGAGCACCTGCATATCGAGGAAGGCCCGGCCGATGTGTTGATCCCTTTCATGGTGCACAAGCTGCAAGCGGCGGTGACGGTGATCGGCACCGTAGCGCGCAGCGGGTTTTCAGGGACGTTGATCGGCAATACGGCGGAAGTGGTGCTTGATGCGGTGGAGAGTGATGTGCTGGTGCTCAAGCCGCAGGAGATCGAGGATCATCTGGAGGAAATTGCGGGTAAGCATTGAGGCAAGATCAAAAGATCGCAGCCTGCGGCAGCTCCTACATAAGATCGCGCTCAACCTGTAGGAGCTGCCGGAGGTTCGGGCCGCGATCGGACGATCTTTTTCAGCCGCCGAAGACGTCTTTGAGGAACCCCGGCGCAATATAGCGCTGGTAATGCGCCTCGGAGAGCAGGAAAAACTCCCGATCGATGGCATCGCGCAACTCCGGCAGGTTCCAGTCGCGGAACTCCGGCAGCAACACCATCCCGTAGGCTTCCAGGTTGTTGATCACCCGCGCGCCCCGCGCGATCAACTGGTAGGCCCAGCAATACTCGGACTGATGCGGCACAAAGCGGATCTTGCGTTGTTCGAGCTGCGTTCTGAGCAGCGCCGGGTCGAAAATCTCCACCTTGGCTGTCATTACCTGGGACAACAGCTGCTCAAGACGCAACCACACCGCGCGTTTTTCTTCCTCGTTGTAGCCGTTCCAGTGAATCACTTCATGGTGGAAACGCTTGCAGCCACGGCACACCAGGTCACCGTAAACAGTGGAGCAAAGGCCGACGCAGGGGGTCTTGATGGTCTGATTGGGCATAGGTAGGCAGAACGCGAAAAAGCAAAACAGGCCGGCATGTTAGCCCTTTGTCCGATATTCATCACCCCTCAAAGTTAAGGGGTTATGGTCAATGGCCCCCTGCTGAGCGCCACCACCAAAGTCCAATAAACACTGACTTACCTTTAATTTTTTTTTGCCGTAGAATCAGCCTGCCTTTTTAGGCGCCAATGTCCGTTAGAAGCTGTTTTCAAAGCGTCACGAGCACAGTCGTTCCTTCAGAGCGGTGTTGGCGAGGGGTTTTTCCAGCGGGGAAAAGCCCAACGCCAACCCTCATCAGCTCCCGTTCTGCAGGCGTAAAACTTTGAAAGCAGCTTCTGTAAGGAATTGTCGGTAATTCTGGCTAAGTGGCTCACAACGCCATGCAGCGCATGAGTACGGCAATTTCGGGATGAGCGTCCCGGACACCCATTTGGGACCACTGATGAGGGTAATAACTGTGCTTGAAGCCTACCGCAAACATATCGAAGAGCGTGCAGCACTGGGTATCGTTCCCCAGCCGCTTAACGCCGAACAAACTGCAGGCCTGGTCGAGCTGCTGAAAAATCCTCCGGCTGGCGAAGAAGCATTCCTCGTTGACCTGATCACCAATCGCGTTCCGCCTGGAGTGGACGAAGCAGCCTATGTCAAGGCCGGCTTCCTGTCCGCCATCGCCAAAGGCGAAGCCAAATCCCCCCTGATCGACAAGAAGCGCGCTGTTGAACTGCTCGGCACCATGCAGGGCGGCTACAACATCGTGACGCTGGTTAACCTGCTGGACGACGCCGAACTGGCTCCAGTAGCGGCCAAAGAACTCAAGCACACCCTGCTGATGTTCGATGCGTTCCACGACGTCGCTGAACGCGCCAAGAAAGGCAATGCTCACGCTCAAGGCGTGCTGCAATCCTGGGCTGACGGCGAGTGGTTCAAGAACCGCCCTACCCTGGCCGACAAGATCAGCCTGCGCGTATTCAAGGTCACCGGCGAAACCAACACCGACGACCTGTCCCCTGCTCCTGATGCCTGGTCCCGCCCGGACATCCCGCTGCACGCCCTGGCCATGCTGAAAATGGCTCGCGACGGCATCGTGCCTGACGCACAAGGCGTCACCGGTCCGATGAAGCAGATCGAAGAAATGCGCAACGCCGGTTTCCCAATCGCCTACGTCGGTGATGTGGTCGGTACCGGTTCTTCGCGTAAATCGGCAACCAACTCCGTACTGTGGTTCTTCGGCGACGACGTTCCTTACGTGCCGAACAAGCGCGCTGGCGGTTTCTGCTTCGGCAGCAAAATCGCTCCGATCTTCTACAACACCATGGAAGATGCCGGCGCACTGCCAATCGAATTCGACGTTTCCAACATGCACATGGGCGACGTGATCGACCTGTACCCGCATGCTGGCAAAGTCTGCAAGCACGGCACCGACGAAGTCCTGACCACCTTCGAAATGAAGACCCCGGTCCTGTTGGACGAAGTTCGCGCCGGCGGCCGTATCCCGCTGATCATCGGCCGTGGCCTGACCGAGAAGGCTCGCGCCGAACTGGGTCTGCCAGCGTTCGACCTGTTCAAGAAGCCTGAAGCACCGGCCGAAAGCACCAAGGGTTTCACCCTGGCGCAGAAAATGGTCGGCAAGGCTTGCGGTCTGGCAGAAGGCCAAGGCGTTCGTCCTGGCACCTACTGCGAACCGAAGATGACCACCGTAGGTTCCCAGGACACCACCGGTCCAATGACCCGTGACGAACTGAAAGACCTGGCGTGCCTGGGCTTCTCCGCTGATCTGGTGATGCAGTCCTTCTGCCACACCGCGGCTTATCCAAAGCCGATCGACGTGACCACCCACCACACCCTGCCTGACTTCATCATGACCCGCGGCGGTGTTTCCCTGCGTCCGGGCGACGGCATCATCCACTCGTGGCTGAACCGTATGCTGCTGCCGGACACCGTCGGCACCGGTGGTGACTCGCACACCCGTTTCCCGATGGGCATCTCGTTCCCGGCCGGTTCCGGTCTGGTCGCGTTCGCCGCTGCCACCGGCGTCATGCCGCTGGACATGCCGGAATCGATCCTGGTGCGCTTCAAAGGCAAAATGAAACCTGGCATCACCCTGCGTGACCTGGTTCATGCCATTCCTTACTTCGCCATCCAGAACGGTCTGCTGACTGTCGAGAAGAAAGGCAAGAAAAACGCCTTCTCCGGCCGCATCCTGGAAATCGAAGGCCTGGAAGGTCTGACGCTGGAGCAAGCTTTCGAGCTGTCCGACGCCTCGGCCGAACGTTCGGCTGCCGGTTGCACCATCAAGCTGTCGAAAGAGTCGATCACCGAGTACCTGAACTCCAACATCACCCTGCTGCGCTGGATGATCGGCGAAGGCTACGGCGATGCGCGCACCCTGGAACGCCGTGCACAAGCGATGGAAGCCTGGGTTGCCAACCCTGAACTGATGGAAGCCGATGCCGACGCCGAATACGCTGAAATCATCGAAATCGATCTGGCCGACATCAACGAGCCTGTACTCTGCGCGCCGAACGATCCGGACGACGCTCGCCTGCTCTCCAGCGTTGCTGGCGAGAAGATCGACGAAGTGTTCATCGGTTCGTGCATGACCAACATCGGTCACTTCCGCGCTGCCGGTAAACTGCTGGAACAGGTCAAGGGTCAGCTGCCAACCCGTCTGTGGCTGTCGCCGCCGACCAAGATGGACGCTCACCAGTTGACCGAAGAAGGCTACTACGGCATCTACGGCAAGGCTGGCGCGCGCATGGAAATGCCGGGCTGCTCGCTGTGCATGGGTAACCAGGCACGTGTAGAGCCGAACTCGACTGTTGTGTCGACTTCGACCCGTAACTTCCCGAACCGTCTGGGTGACGGCGCGAACGTCTACCTGGCTTCGGCTGAGCTGGCGTCCGTGGCTTCCATCATGGGTCGCCTGCCGACCGTTGAGGAATACATGGAATACGCTGGCAAGATCGACAGCATGGCGGCCGATGTCTACCGCTACCTGTCCTTCGACCAGATCGCCGAGTTCCGTGAAGCCGCAGCGAACGCCAACATCCCGGTCGTTCAAGCCTAACGTTACACAGCAATAAAAAACGCCGCCCATCGTGAGATGAGCGGCGTTTTTTTATGCCTTCAGGAAGACCGCGTTATCGTTCATCGCTGGCAAGCCAGCTCCCACAGGATCTACGCAAACCCTGTGGGAGCGGGCTTGCCCGCGATAACGGATTCACAGCCCCGAAGAAATCATCAGGCACTCAGCGAATAGATCAACGCCGAAATCGCCACCAAACCAACAGCCACCACAAACACGTTCGACGCCTGACCACGATAACGGGCCATGGCTGGCACCTTGCGGATCGCGTACATCGGCATCAGGAACAGGATCGCTGCGATCACCGGACCACCGAAGGCTTCGATCATGCGCAGGATGCTCGGGTTCAGCGTGGCGACGATCCAGCACACCACCAGCATGAACGCCGCCACGATACGGTCCAGGGTTTTGGCCGACGGACGCTTGCCGCTCTTGACGATCAGCCCCTTGAGACCTTCGCTGGCACCGATGTAGTGCCCAAGGAACGACTTGGAGATGGCCACGAAGGCAATCAACGGCGCCGCGAAGGCGATGGTCGGGTTGCTGAAGTGGTTGGCCAGGTACGACAGGATCGACAGGTTCTGCGCTTTCGCTTCAGCCAGTTGCGCCGGCGACAGGGTCAGCACGCAACTGAAGACGAAGAACAGCACCATCACCACCATCAAGGCGTGGGCGCGCGACAGGATCTGCGAGCTGCGCTGTTCGGCGTGTTCGCCATAACGACGCTTCTGGTCCACCGCAAATGCCGAGATGATCGGCGAGTGGTTGAACGAGAACACCATTACCGGAATCGCCAGCCACAGGGTATGCAGCAACGCCGACGGCTCAGGCAGCGTGGTGGCGGTGGTCAGGATGCCGCCGTTCCAGTGCGGAATCAGGAACACCGCCAGGAACAGCAGCGCGACAATGAACGGATACACCATCAGGCTCATGGCCTTGACGATCAGTTGCTCACCGCAACGCACCACGGCCAGCAGGCCGAGAATCAGCACCAGCGACAGCACGGCGCGCGGTGGCGGCATGATGTGCAGTTGATGTTCGAGGAAGCTGCCGACGGTGTTGGTCAACGCCACGCTGTAGATCAGCAGGATCGGGAAGATCGCAAAGAAGTACAGCAAGGTGATCAGCGCGCCGGCCCTGATGCCGAAATGCTCTTCCACCACTTCGGTGATGTCCGCGCCTTCACGACCGGACAACACGAAGCGGGTCAGGCCGCGGTGTGCGTAGAAGGTCATCGGGAATGCCAGCACGGCCAGGATCAGCAGCGGCCAGAAACCGCCCAGGCCCGCGTTGATCGGCAAAAACAGGGTGCCCGCACCAATCGCCGTGCCAAACAGGCCCAGCATCCAGGTGGTGTCTTGGCGATTCCAGCTCGAAAGGGTCGCTGGTGTCGCGTCTACATAGCGTTCGTTAACGCTATTGGCCTGATCATTCATCCGGTGGGATCTCCACATTCCGGTCACTTGCCACCCGGCCAGAACGCGTCGGAGTACCCGACAGGCAGCGCCCTGGCCGAAACAGGGGCGCGATTCTGGAGTATTAGTGAACAGAAGCAAAGACTTAGGTGAGGAACGGTGGTGCCAACTCGATGAGATTGATCGACACAAACCCTTGTAGGAGCCGAGCTTGCTCGCGATGGCGATGTATTTGCTGACATCAATGTTGAATGTGATTTCGCTATCGCGAGCAAGCTCGGCTCCTACAGGTTGATTCGCAATGTCACCCCTGCGTTTCATCGCCAAACCGTAATTGATGCTTGATAAAGGTTTCCCGTCATGTATTTTGAATACACCCACATCCTTCTGGAGTCTTCACATGCCACTGGTTCGCGTCGATCTCAAGAAACAGCAAGACCCCACCTACGCCAAACGCGTCGGGCAGTTGATCTACGCCGCCCTGCGCAGCGCCATTGATGTACCGGAAAACGATAATTTCCAGATTCTCAATGAACACGATGAGCAGCATTTCATCTTCGATCCCCAGTACCTGGGCATCCAGCGCACCGACAACCTGGTGATCATCCAGATCACCCTGAGCGAAGGCCGGACCCTGGAGAAGAAGAAACTGCTCTACAAAACCATCGTCGATGGCCTTAATGAGCAACTGGCAGTGCGTCCGGAGGATGTTTTCATTAATCTGGTGGAAGTGAAGAAAGAGAATTGGTCGTTCGGCAATGGCATTGCCCAGTACGCCCTCTGATTTTCAACTTTGATACCTGTGAGCCGCCAATGCCCCGAGTTTCCCGCAAGCAAGCTGACCTCAACCGCGAAATCATCGTCGACGCCGCCACGCGGCTGTTCCGAGAGCGCGGCCTGCATGGCATCAGCGTTGTCGATGTGATGGCCGCTGCCGGCCTGACTCATGGCGGCTTCTATGGTCATTTCGAATCCAAGGAAGCGCTGGCCAGGGAGGCCAGCGAGCGGGCGTTCAAGCAGGTGGGTGAGCGCTGGCGGGAACGGGCTGCCACAGGTGAAGATAAAGCAGATGCACGCAAGGCATTGATCGATCCTTACTTGTCCACCCACAGCCGCGACAATCCCGGTGAGAGCTGCCCGGTGGTGGCCTTCGCCGGCGACATGTGCCACGAAAGTGCCGATAGCGGCTTGCGTGAACCGTTCATGGCGGGGCTCAACCGGCTGCTCGACTCCTTCGGCAAACTGATGGACTCGGACGATCCAGAGGAAAACCGCCAGCAAGCGCTGGTGCAGTACTCAATGATGGTCGGCGCCCTGACGCTGGCCCGGGCCACTCGCGGCGAAGCCCTGTCGGATGAAATCCTCGAGGCCACCCGCCGTTTTCTGACAGACGAAAAGCCTGAATCCCCTGCTTCCTGCTGAATATTCGGTATCGAGAGAACATATCGCAGGCTTCGCCAGCTCCTACACTGTGTAGCGCGGTTCCAGAAACGCTTGGCTTTGATCATTGCCAAAACGTCGCGGAGCCAGCAATCTCAAGCGACGTTCGAGCCCGATATTCGATGCCCACAGGAGCCACGCATGCCCGCGACCGTTCTGGTACTGGTTGAAACCATCAATGATTACCTGCCTATCCTCGAACATCAGGGGTTCCATCTGATACTGGCCCCGACGCCCGCCGAGCGCGCCGAAGCCATCAGCCGCCACAGCGGCCAGATCGACGCTGTCCTGACCCGTGGCCCGTTGGGCCTGTATGGCAATGAAATTTCCGCCCTGCCCAACCTCAAGATCATCTGCGTGATCGGCGCCGGCTACGAAATGGTCGACCTGCAAACCGCCGCCGACCGTGGCATTACCGTCACCAATGGCGCCGGGGTCAACGCCTCATCCGTCGCCGATCACGCCATGGCCCTGCTGTTGTCGTTGGTGCGGGACATTCCTCGCTGCGACGCCGCTGTGCGCCGTGGCGAGTGGCCGAAAATCATGCGCCCGTCCCTCGCGGGAAAACGCCTGGGCATCCTCGGCCTCGGTGCCGTCGGCATGGCCATCGCCAAGCGCGCCGCCGCAGGTTTCGACATGAGCGTGTGTTACCACAATCGCCAGCATCGCAGCGACGTGCCCTACGATTTCTGCTCGACCCCCACCGAACTGGCGCGCGCCTCGGACTTCCTGGTCATCGCCACTCCCGGTGGCCTCGGCACCAAGCACCTGATCAACCGCCAGGTACTCGATGCACTCGGTCCCAAGGGTTTTCTGGTCAACATCGCCCGCGCCAGCGTGGTGGTCACCGCCGACTTGATCATCGCGCTTGAGCAACGGCGTATCGCCGGTGCTGCACTGGATGTATTCGATGACGAACCTCAGGTGCCGGACGCGCTGAAATCCCTGCCCAACGCGGTCCTGACCCCGCATGTCGCCGGATTGTCACCGGAAGCCACCCAGGGCACCGTTGAACTGGTGGGCCGCAACCTCGTGGCGTTCTTTTCCGGCCAACCTGTACTGACCCCCATCGAGTTGCCGAAGGGCGTCAGCATCGCGGTTGTGTAGGACAATTCAAACAGCTGTATCAAAAGCAATGATTGCCCGGCAACACGATCACCTATAAGGGCCGTTCGTGGTTGTGGGTGCCGAGTGTGCGCATTAGATTAGCCAATAGTTTCAGGCCTCCAGAATAAGCAGAAGGGATAAGCATGGCGCTTACTGACCAGTCCACCCGTATCCGCTCCGGCGAAGAACTCGATGCCAGCCTGATCGATCCTTACCTCAAGGCGCACATTCCAGGGCTCAGCGGCCTGCCGCAGATCAGCCAGTTCCCGGGCGGCGCCTCCAACCTCACCTATTTGCTCGAATATCCCGAACAGGAGTTCGTCCTGCGTCGGCCGCCCTTCGGTCACAAGGCCAAGTCCGCCCATGACATGGGCCGCGAATTCCGCATCCTCAATCAATTGCGCGACGGCTTTCCGTATTGCCCGAAAGCCTACGTGCACTGCACCGACGAATCGGTGATCGGTGCCGAGTTCTATGTGATGGAGCGGGTCAACGGCATCATCCTGCGCTCGGAATTGCCAGCGGAACTGGGCCTGGATTCAGCGAAAACCGAAGCCCTGTGCAAGAGCTTCATCGACAAGTTCGTCGAACTGCACCGGGTCGACTACAACGCCTATGGCCTTGGCGACCTTGGCAAACCGGAAGGTTATGTGGCGCGGCAGATCAAAGGCTGGAGCGATCGCTACGAGAAAGCCCTGACGCCGGACGCGCCGCAGTGGGATGTGGTCAAAGCCTGGCTCAACGACAAGATGCCGGCCGATCACCCGACTTCCAGCATCGTGCATAACGACTATCGCTTCGACAACGTGATCCTCGACCCGAACAACCCGATGCAGATCATCGGCGTGCTCGACTGGGAGCTAACCACCCTCGGCGACCCGCTGATGGACCTGGGCAACACCCTCGCCTACTGGATCGAAGCCGGTGACCCGGCGCCGGTGCAACTGATGCGCCGCCAGCCGAGCCACGCACCGGGCATGCTCACCCGCCGTGAGTTCGTCGATTACTACGCCCAACGCTCCGGCATCCAGATCGACAATTTCGATTTCTACTACACCTACGGTCTGTTCCGTCTGGCCGGCATCGTGCAGCAGATCTACTACCGCTTCTACCATGGCCAGACCCAGGACAAACGCTTCGCGCAGTTCATTCACATGAACAAACTGCTGGAGCAGATGAGCCTGCAGGTCATCCAGAAATCCAGCCTCTGATTGAAATGCGGCTCCCTGTAGGAGCGAGCCTGCTCGCGAAGGTCGCAAACGATAATGCGCAGCCACTGACCTGACACCGCGCCCCTACCGACTCGATAACAAGGAAAACCCATGTCCAAGACTCAGTTGTTCGACCTCGACGGCAAGATCGCTTTCGTTTCCGGCGCCAGCCGCGGCATCGGTGAAGCCATCGCCAAACTGCTGGCCCAGCAAGGCGCCCATGTGATCGTGTCGAGCCGCAAACTCGACGGCTGCCAGCACGTGGCCGACGCGATCATCGCCGCCGGCGGCAAAGCCACCGCCATCGCTTGCCACATCGGGGAAATGGAACAGATCAGCCAGGTCTTCGCCGGCATCAAGGAACAGTTCGGGCGCCTGGACATCCTCGTCAACAACGCAGCGACCAATCCGCAGTTCTGCAACGTGCTGGACACCGACCTCAGCGCCTTCCAGAAAACCGTCGACGTGAACATTCGCGGCTACTTCTTCATGTCGGTGGAAGCCGGCAAGCTGATGCGCGAAAACGGGGGCGGCAGCATCATCAACGTCGCTTCGATCAACGGCGTTTCGCCGGGGATTTTCCAGGGCATCTATTCGGTGACCAAGGCCGCCGTGATCAACATGACGAAGGTCTTCGCCAAGGAATGCGCGCAGTTCGGCATCCGCTGCAACGCCCTGCTGCCGGGTCTGACCGACACCAAGTTCGCTTCGGCACTGGTGAAAAACGAAGCCATCCTGAACACCGCGCTGCAACAGATCCCGCTCAAGCGTGTAGCGGACCCAAGCGAAATGGCCGGCGCCGTGTTGTACCTGGCCAGCGATGCCTCCAGCTACACCACCGGCGTTTCACTGAACGTGGACGGCGGCTTCCTGTCCTGATCGCCTCCCGTGTAGGAGCTGCCGCAGGCTGCGATCTT
>NZ_JBSVXD010000060.1:0-30058 GCF_054070755.1 Pseudomonas sp. SDO5591_S426
GACTTTGCTTTGAAGATCAAAAGATCGCAGCCTTCGGCAGCTCCTACAGTGATAGCGCACGCCACCGATTTTGCAGTAAACCCGGTGCCGTAGAACTGTCGATGCTGCAAGTTAAAGGGGCGGGCAAACCGCCCCTTCAGCCTATCACCCGCGGTGACGACCACGGAAGTAGTTGATCAGTCCTTGGGTGGACGCGTCGTCAGCCGGGGTTTCCTCGCTGCCGACCAGGCGGTTGTAGACGCCTTTGCCCAGCTCCTTGCCCAGCTCCACGCCCCACTGATCGAAGGCGTTGATGCCCCAGATGACGCTTTGCACGAAGACTTTGTGTTCGTACATCGCCACCAGTGCACCGAGGCGGCGCGGGCTGATGCGTTCGACCACCAGGGTGTTGCTCGGACGGTTGCCCGGGATCACCTTGTGCGGCGCGAGTTTATGCACTTCGGCTTCGCTCATGCCTTTGTCGCGCAGTTCGGTTTCAGCTTCGGCAAGGGTCTTGCCGAGCATCAGCGCCTGGCTCTGTGACAGGCAGTTGGCGTACAGCCACTGGTGGTGGTCGGACACCGGGTTGAAGCTGACGATCGGCACGATGAAATCGGCCGGAATCAGTTGGGTGCCTTGGTGCAGCAACTGGTGATAGGCGTGCTGACCGTTGCAGCCTACGCCACCCCAGATCACTGGACCGGTGTCGGTGGACACCGCGGTGCCGTCCTGACGAACGCTCTTGCCGTTGGATTCCATGTCCAGCTGTTGCAAGTGCTTGGTGATGTTTCGCAGGTAGTGGTCGTACGGCAGGATCGCGTGGCTCTGCGCGCCCCAGAAGTTGCCGTACCACACGCCGAGCAAGGCCAGCAGCACTGGCATGTTCTGTTCGAACGGTGCGCTCTGGAAGTGCTGGTCCATGGTGTAGGCACCGGACAGCAGCTCCTTGAAGTTCGACATGCCGATGGCCAGGGCAATCGGCAAACCGATGGCCGACCACAGCGAGTAACGCCCGCCGACCCAGTCCCACATCGGGAAGATGTTTTCTTCACGGATGCCGAAGGCCACGGCGGCGGCGTTGTTGCTCGATACCGCGATGAAGTGACGGTACAGCTCGGCTTCCGAACCACCCTGAGCCAGATACCAGGCACGGGCGGCCTGGGCGTTTTTCAGGGTTTCGAGGGTGTTGAAGGATTTCGATGAGACGATGAACAGCGTGGTCTCGGCACGCAGCTTCATGGTCAGCTCGTGGAATTCACTGCCGTCGATGTTCGCCAGATAGTGGCAGCGCACGCCTTTCTGGGCGTACGACAGCAGTGCTTCGGAAACCAGCTCAGGGCCGAGGAACGAGCCACCGATACCGATATTCACCACGTCGGTGATCGGCTTCTCGGTGTAGCCACGCCACAGACCATCGTGGATGCGGCCCACGAGGTCGGTGATCTGGTTCAGCACCTTGTGCACTTCCGGCATCACGTTGACGCCATTGACCGACAGCTTGTCGCCGACCGGGCGGCGCAGGGCGGTGTGCAAGGCCGGGCGACCTTCGGAGGCGTTGACGATCTCGCCGTCGAACAGCGATTTGATCGCGCCCTGGAGGTCGACTTCATTGGCCAGGCCCACCAGCAGATTGCGGGTCTCGGCGTTGATCAGGTTCTTCGAATAGTCGAGAAACAGGCCGCAGCTGCTGAGGGTGAATTGGGTAAAGCGCTGCGGGTCGGCATTGAAGGCCTCGCGCATGCTGAAATCCTGCATGGCTTGGCGGTGGTCATTCAACGCTTGCCAGGCGGGCAGAGCGGTCACGTCGTGAGGAGTGCGGTAATACGCCATCGCTGCGGGTTTCCTTTTTACTTGAACGGCCTTTTGAACACTAAAAATCCCGGAGCGCTATGGATGGGCGTCCCGGTCAACTGCGTCGACACGAATTCATGGCGCAGGGCGAATACAGTAAACCCCGCGCAATGATCTGTCTTGACTTTGTCTGACCTGTTTCCGGTACTTTTTTAACATCCAGGTTAGGAACAGTCCGACAAACGGAAGCAAGACAGGCTTCGATCAGGCGACCTGGACCGGAATGGCATTGCTGGTGTGGCTCAGTTCGTTGCCCGGCGCCATGTAAAGCATGCGCGGCTTGAAGTTGAGCAGTTCGGCTTCGCTGTAATGAGCGTAAGCACAGATGATCACGCGATCGCCGACCTTGGCCTTGTGTGCGGCGGCACCGTTGACCGAGATCATGCGCGAACCTTCTTCGCCACGGATGGCGTAGGTGGTGAAGCGCTCGCCATTGTCGACGTTGTAGATCTGGATCTGCTCGTACTCACGGATACCGGACAGGTCCAGCCATTCACCGTCGATGGCGCAAGAACCTTCGTAATCGAGTACAGCGTGGGTGACTTCGGCGCGATGCAGCTTGGCTTTGAGCATGATGGCGTGCATGAGTGTTTTTCCAAGGTCGTGTTTTTACTCTGTAGGAGCCGAGCTTGCTCGCGATGAGTGCGTGACATTCAATATTAGTATTGGCTGTCAGTCCGCTATCGCGAGCAAGCTCGGCTCCTACAGGAGGGTGGGTGGGGATTAGGCGGGTGTATCGAGATTCAGGTGCAGGTTGTCGATCAACCGGGTCGTGCCGAGGAACGCCGCCACCAGAATTACCAGGTCCAGATCTTCCGCCGTCGCCGGGCGCAAGGTCAGCGCGTGGCGAATTTCCAGGTAGTCCGCACGCAAGCCAACCGCTTCGAGCTGTTTGATTTGCGCGTTGATCAGTGCCGGGAAATCCCGCTCACCCTGCTTGATCGACTCGGCAATTTCGCTCAGCGTGCGATACACAATCGGCGCCACGGCCCGCTGTTCTTCGCTGAGGAAACCATTGCGCGACGACAACGCCAGGCCATCGGCCGCGCGAACGGTCGGCTCGCCGATGATCTGGATCGGCATGTTCAGGTCGTGGACCAGTGCGCGGATCACCGCCAGTTGCTGGAAATCCTTCTGGCCGAAAATCGCCAGGTCCGGCTGGACCATGTTGAACAGCTTGCTGACCACCGTCGCCACACCCTCGAAATGCCCCGGACGGCTGGCGCCGCACAGGCCTTCGGACAATTGCGGCACGCTGACGCGAGTCTGGCCGGCCATGCCGTCGGGGTACATCTCTTCAACGGCGGGCGCGAACAGCAGATCGCAACCGGCTTCGAGCAGTTTTTCCTGGTCGGCCGTGAGGGTGCGCGGGTATTTGTCGAGGTCTTCGCCGGCGCCGAATTGCAGCGGGTTGACGAAAATGCTCGCGACCACGAAATCCACCCGTTGGGTGGCCTTGGTAATCAGCGCGACATGGCCGCTGTGCAGGTTGCCCATGGTCGGCACGAAGCCGATGCGCTTGCCTTCGCTGCGGGCGCGGGCCACGGCGGCGCGCAGTTCGCGTACGGTTTTTACGGTGTTCATGCAGAAAATCCGTGTTCGATGCCAGGGAAAGTCGCCGCTTTGACTTCAGTGACGTAGGCGCTCAGGGCCGCGTGAATGCTTTCCTGGCCGGCCATGAAATTCTTCACGAATTTCGGTACTCGGCCGGTGATGGACAGGCCCAGCATGTCGTGCAGCACCAGTACCTGGCCGTCGGTGCGATGACCAGCGCCGATACCGATCACCGGAATGCCCACAGCCTGGGTGATTTCTTCGGCCAGTTCGCTTGGCACGCATTCGAGCAGCAGCATCGCCGCACCGGCCTGTTCCAGCGAAATCGCATCGGCGCGCATCTGCCGCGCCTGGTTTTCGTTACGTCCCTGGACTTTATAGCCGCCGAGGATGTTCACCGATTGCGGCGTCAGGCCCATGTGCGCGCACACCGGAATGCCACGTTCGGCGAGCAGGCGAATCGAGTCCGCCAGCCACAAGGCACCTTCGACCTTGACCATGTGCGCACCGGCCTGCATCAACAGGGCGCTGTTGCTCATGGCTTGTTCGGTGGTGGCGTAGGCCATGAATGGCAGGTCGGCGAGAATCAACGCATCGCTGTTACCGCGTTTGACGGCGGCGACGTGGTAAGCCATTTCAGCGGTGGTGACTGGCAGGGTGCTGTCGTGACCTTGCAAAACCATGCCGAGGGAGTCGCCCACCAGCAGCACTTCGACGCCAGCCTGGTTGCAGGCGTGGGCGAAGGTCGCGTCATAGCAGGTCAGCATGGTGATTTTTTCACCTTTCTGCTTGAGGCTCTGGAGCGTGGTCAGGGTGATGGCTGGCATGTCAAAAAATCCTCGTTCAGGCGCTATGGAAACTACTGCGAGTAACGCGCGTGATTCGTCATCTACTCAGGCGCACGGTCTTCTGTCGTGCTTATAAGGCCTGGATTGCGCCCTTGTGTGCCGTGTTGGCGGCAGCGGGACGCCTATAGTCGTGAGGAGAACTCGGGAAGTCAATCGGGTGTGTTACCGCATTGTTACGGGTGGGGTGTTACCGAAGGGGACTGATGCGATTCAGCAGGCTGGCTGCTGTGGTGCTGCTCGGCGTAGGTAATTTCTGTAGGAGCAAAGCTTGCTCGCGAAAGCGGTGTGCCAGCTGATGTAGATGTCAGATGTGAGTCCGTCATCGCGAGCAAGCTTTGCTCCTACAGGGGGCAGTGTTAGCTCGGAGTCAGGCGTTCGAGGCCGACGAACGGGCAGGCCTTGAGCAGTTCGGTCAGCGTACGCCCATCGGCCAAACGCAGATCCGCAGGCGCAAGCTCGGCCAACGGATACAGCACGAAGGCTCGCTCTTGCATGTGGTAATGCGGGACTTTGAGCCGCGGCTCGTCGATCAATCGGTCGCCGAACAGCAGGATGTCGAGGTCCAGCGTACGCGGCCCCCAGCGCTCCAGGCGCTCACGGCCCTGACCGTTTTCGATGGCTTGCAGTGCATCGAGCAGGTCCAGCGGGGCGAGGGTGCTGTCGATAGCAGCAACCGCGTTGGTGTAACGCGGTTGGCCGGGGAGCAGCGAGTCGCTTTGATAAAAGGCGGAAACCCCGACCAGCGCCGATTGCGGTAACTGCGCCAGCGCTTCGACGGCGCTGCGCAATTGTTCGGCAGGGTCGGCCAGGTTGCTGCCCATGCCGATGTAGATGCGTTCCATGGATTACTCGTCTGTGGTGCTCGAAACGCCGGCGGTGCGCTTGCGCTTGGAACCGCCGCTACGACGACGTTTGCGCGGTGCGCCGGTGCCTTCGTCCTTGCCGCTGAGGTCGCGGATCATGTCACGACGCTCGCTTTCGTTGGCGTCCTGATAGTCCGTCCACCATTCGCCCAGGCCATCGGTCTGCTCGCCCGCGCTTTCACGCAGCAGCAGGAAGTCGTAGCCGGCGCGGAATCGCGGGTTGTCCAGCAACAGGTCGGCACGTTTGCCGCTGCGACGAGGCAGGCGCTCCTGCATGTCCCAGATCTCACGGATCGGCATGGTGAAGCGTTTTGGAATTGCGATGCGCTGGCACTGTTCGGCAATCAGCTCGTGAGCCGCTTCCTGCATCGCCGGAATCGGCGGCATGCCACGCTCTTGCAGGCGCAATACGCGCGCCGGCAGGGCAGGCCACAGCAGGGCCGCGAACAGGAACGCGGGGGTCACCGGTTTGTTCTGCTTGATGCGCAGATCGGTGTTGATCAGTGCTTCGCTGATCAAGGTGTGGGTGTAGGTCGGGTTGTATTCCAGCGCCTCGGCACTGGCCGGGAACAACGGATCGAACAGTTGCAGGTCGACCAGCATCTCGAAGGTGTCCGCGGCATGGCCGGAGAGGAACAGCTTGAGTACTTCTTCGAACAGACGGGCCGCCGGGATATCGCGCAGCGTCTTTGCCAGGTCGCGGATCGGCAGGGCGCTGTGCTTTTCGATGCCGAAATTCAGCTTGGCGGCGAAACGCACCGCGCGCAGCATCCGGACCGGGTCTTCCTGGTAGCGCTGCTTCGGATCGCCGATCAGGCGAATCAGCTGATTGCGGATGTCGTGTACGCCGTTGGCGTAGTCGAGGATGCGCTCGCTGACCGGATCGTAATACAGGGCGTTGATGGTGAAGTCGCGGCGTTGCGCGTCTTCTTCCAGGGTGCCGTAGACGTTATCGCGCAGGATGCGCCCGCTTTCGTTGCGTGAGGATTGGTTGTTGTCTTCCTCTTCATCGTTTTGCGGGTGATTGGCGCGGAAGGTGGCGACTTCGATGATTTCGCGGCCGAAGTGGATGTGCACCAGTTTGAAACGTCGACCGATGATTCGCGCGTTGCGGAATTCGGCCCGGACTTGCTCGGGTGTGGCGCTGGTGGCGACGTCGAAGTCTTTCGGCGTGATGCCGAGCAGCATGTCACGCACGCAACCGCCGACCAGGTAGGCCTGGTAGCCGGCGCCCTGCAGGCGTTCGACGATGTTCACCGCGTAACGGCTGAATTGAGCCTTTTGCAGCGAGTGTTGGCCGCTGTTGAGCACTTCAGGCGTGCTGCGAATGTGTTGCGTACGACGCAGGGGAGTACGGAATGACTGGAACAGCTTCTTCAGCATGGGATGCACTGTTTGAAGGAATGTTCGGCCAAAACAAAGAATGACCGCATGATGGGCGGGGATTCTAGCATTTAGTCGGGGGATGGTGTAGGACGCAGCAGATATGAGCTGTAAGGCGCATGCTTACAGCTGAAAGCGGGCAGTTTTGCAGGGTTTCTCGAATCGCAGAAACTACAAGGGGAGCCGAAGCTCCCCAAGAAGTAGTTGCATGCTCTATTTTTGTTATTGGTTTCGGGCTTCTTGTTTTTGTTGAGTGCCCTCGCCATGAAGCTTTCCTTCATGACCCTCCCAATCGGGAGCCAAGAGCAAACGGATTGCTTTGGTCGCTGAATTGCAGTGATCTTTCGATCCAACCAGTACAGGCTCTGTCTTAAGACAGTTTTTTGTTGTTCTCGGCCTGGTCGTGGGGCAAGCCCCAAATACAACGCCTCTCCAAAAGAATCAGTTAGCTGCGCCTCTCGCCGTCTTGTTTTTATTGTGCGTGAGTCGATTCGTCTTATTTTTATTGTCTTGTACATTGCTTGTTATTGTTCTTGTACCAAACATATAGCAGGGTGCGTGCCAACTTTTGCGAACCCCAGTAAAACAAGGGGTTGGGCGTGCTGACGGGGTTTGTGCAGGCGAAAAAAAGCCGGGGCTTCGTTACCGTAAGCCCCGGCTTCTGTTACGTGAAAAAGCTGAGGTAACAGTTTTTTCAACAAGTCACGTGTTACCCGCACATCAGACAGCTGCGGTTCAGCTCTCGCTGGCCACCCCGGTCTTGCGCCGTGGAATGCCCAGGCGTTGACGGCGTTCCCACAGGCACTTGCGGCTGACCCCGAGTTTGCGCGCCAGCTCGGTTTCGGTCATGTGGTCCTGATGCTCGAGCACGAAGTGCTGGAAGTAGTCTTCCAGGGACAGGTCTTCGGTCGGTTCGTGGTTGTTGTTACTGGCGTTGCCGTTGCCCTGTTGCGGGGGCAGGCCGATGAACTCGTCGTCGTCCAGATCACCCAGCTCGATGTCGATACCCAGCAGCTCGGCGGAAATCTCCGGGCTCTCGCTCAGGATCACGGCGCGCTCGACGGCGTTTTCCAGCTCACGAACGTTGCCGGGCCAGGAGTAATGACGAATGGCTTGTTCCGCGTCCGGGGCGAATTTCAGGTCGGTGCGGTTGATCCGCGCGCTCTGTCGCGCCAGGAACGCATTGGCGATTTCGTTGACGTCGGCACCGCGCTCGCGCAGGGCCGGCAGCTTCAGGGCGATCACGTGGAGGCGGTAGTACAAGTCCTCACGGAACTGGCCGATCTTCGCCAGGCTCTTGAGGTCCCGGTGGGTCGCGGCGATCAGGCGCACATCGACTTTCTGCGACTGGACCGAACCAACCCGGCGAATTTCGCCTTCCTGAAGCACACGCAGCAGACGTGCCTGGGCTTCCAGCGGCAGTTCGCCGATTTCATCGAGGAACAGAGTGCCGCCATCGGCTGCTTCCACCAGACCTGCGCGCCCGGCGCTGGCGCCAGTGAACGCACCTTTTTCGTGACCGAACAGTTCGGACTCGATCAGGCTTTCCGGAATGGCCGCGCAGTTCACCGAGATCATCGGCGCCTTCGCGCGTTTGGACAGGTTGTGCAGGGCGCGGGCCACCAGTTCTTTACCGGTGCCGGATTCGCCCTGGATCAGGACATTGGAGTCGGTTGGTGCAACCTTGCGGATCTTGCTGTACAGATCCTGCATCGGTGGGCACGAGCCGATGATGCCGATCTCACCGTTGCTGTTATCGATGCCCGGTTTGGCCGCGCCATTGCTGGCTTTGCCGGCAACCGGTTCACCGCTGGCTTGCGCCGATTGGCGGTCACGCAGAATACGCGCGACGGCCTGGAGCATTTCGTCGTGGTCGAAAGGCTTGGCGATGTAATCCACCGCGCCCATCTTCATCGAGTCGACCGCCGAGCGCAGGCTGGCGTAACTGGTCATGATCAGCACCGGAGTGCCCTGGCCGAGTTTGATCAACTCGGTGCCCGGAGCGCCCGGCAGACGCAGGTCACTGACGATCAGGTCGAACGTGGGAATGGTGAAGCGTTCTTGTGCTTCCTGCACTGAACCGGCTTCGCTGACCTGGTACTGGTTGCGTTCCAGCAGGCGGCGCAAGGCGGAGCGGATAATTGTTTCGTCTTCGACGATCAAAATGTGCGGCATTGATTCGATACTCTCGACGGTCTCAGTTCACAGCGGACGTCGCTTCGACATGACGCGGTAATGTCACCCGGATACGGGTGCCGCGTTGGCTCTGAACATCAGCCGGGCTGTCGATGGTGATTTGTCCATAATGCTCTTCAACGATGGAATAGACCAGTGCAAGGCCCAGACCGGTACCTTCACCCGGGTCCTTGGTGGTGAAGAAAGGTTCGAACAATCTATCCATGATGTTCTTCGGAATACCGCTGCCTTCGTCTTCCACGATCAGGTCGACCGTGTGTTCGCCGGCTTCGCTCTTGACTCGCACCGCGCTGCCGGGAGGCGAGGCGTCGCGGGCGTTTGAGAGCAGGTTGATCAAAACCTGGGCGAGCCGTTGCGGGTCGCCTTCGACCCAGTGTTCGGGGTCGCACAGGTTGTAGAACTGCACTTCGAAATTGCGTCGGTTCAGGGCCAGCAGGCCGATGGCGTCCTGGGCGACCTCAGCCAGACAGACGGGCTCGTCGCTGTGTTGGTGGCTACCCGCATGGGCGAAGCTCATCAGCGATTGCACGATGCGCGACACGCGTTTGGTCTGTTCGAGGATCTGCCCGCTGATTTCCTTGAGCTCGCCGTCCTCCTCGCGCTCTTCGCGCAGGTTCTGCGCGAGACAGGCGATACCGGTGATCGGGTTACCGATTTCATGGGCCACGCCGGCGGCCAGTCGACCAATGCTGGCCAGACGCTCGGAGTGCACCAGTTTGTCTTCGAGCATCTGCGTTTCGGTCAGGTCTTCCACCAGCAACACCAGGCCACTGTTGCCCGGCGCGAGCGGTTCGTCGATGGCCGCTTTGTGCAGGTTCAGCCAGCGGGTCTGACCGTCGAGGGCCAGGTGCTGCTTGTGCAAGTGTTCGTCCGGAACGTTGATGAAGCCTTGCAGCAGTTCTTTCCAAGGATCGGCGATGGTGCTCAGGCGCGAACCGACCACACGCTGCGCGGCGATCCCGGTCAGCTCCTCCATGGCTTTGTTCCACATGAGGATTTCCTGATCCTTGGCCAGTGAGCAAACGCCCATCGGCAACTCTTGCAGGGTCTGGCGGTGATAGCGGCGCAGGGCATCGAGTTCAGCAGCCAGCCCGGTCAGGCGCGAGTGATAGTCCTCGAGACGGCTTTCGATGAAGTGGATGTCTTCGGTGACATAGTTTTCGCCGCCGGCCTTATAGGGCAGGAACGTCTCGACCATGTCCTGGGCCACGCTCGGGCCCATCAGGCCAGAGAGGTTGGCTTCGATGCGGTCACGCAAACGTCGCAAGGCATACGGTCGGCGCTCGTCGAAAGGCAGGTAAAGGTCGCGCAGGGCTTGTTCGACTTCTTTCTGCGCTGCTTTTGCGCCCAACGGTTTGGCCAGTTGCGTGGCAAATTCCTGCGGCGAGGCGGCATGCAGTTCGCGGCGTTGCGGGCGACGCACATTGTCCACGGCGCAGGCTTCGGCGGCGCTGGCCTCTTCGGTGCTGGCGTTGGTGAACAGCGAGATCAGGGTGAACATCAGTACGTTGGCGGCCAGCGAGGCGATCGCGGCCATGTGCCAACTGGTGTCGTCCAGCACGTAGATCATGTTTAACAGCGGAATGTAGAAGCCCTGCAGGTTGCCGACCAGCGGCAGCAGCATGGTCACCAGCCACACCAGAATCCCCGCCAGCAAACCGGCGATGAAGCCGCGGCGGTTGGCGGTCGGCCAGTATAGAACCGACAGCACGCCCGGCAGGAATTGCAGCGTGGCCACAAACGCGACGATGCCGAGGTTGGCCAGGTCCTGCTCGGCGCCCAGCAACAGGTAGAAACCATAACCGGCCATGATGATCGCGACGATCAGCGCCCGGCGTGTCCATTTCAGCCAGCGG
Organism: Pseudomonas sp. SDO5591_S426; assembly: GCF_054070755.1. Taxonomy (NCBI): domain Bacteria; kingdom Pseudomonadati; phylum Pseudomonadota; class Gammaproteobacteria; order Pseudomonadales; family Pseudomonadaceae; genus Pseudomonas; species Pseudomonas sp. SDO5591_S426. The sequence continues at coordinate 10,531 of NZ_JBSVXD010000060.1, forward strand.
TAGATGTTGCCTTCCGCCGGAGGCTGATAAAGCGGCAACACCAAATGGTTGAGTGCCATGCCTGACAGCGCCAGGGTGGTGACGATGATCAGGCCACTGGCAGCGGACAATCCGCCGACGTACGCCAGCAGCGCCAAAGCCTTGCTGTTGGCCGCGATGCCGATGCCCAGCGTGAAATATTCCGGGTTGGTCGTGGCGCCGAGTTTCAGCCCGGCCCAGAGAATCAGCGGCACCGCCAGGCTCATCAGCAGCAGGAACAGCGGCAGACCCCAGCTCGCGCTGACCAGCGAGCGCGGGTTGAGGTTTTCGGTGAAGGTCATGTGGTACATGTGCGGCATCACGATCGCCGAGGCGAAGAACACCAACAGCAGCGTGCGCCATGGGCCTTCCTGCAATGGCGTGTGCAGGGCGGCGAGGGCGGTCTGGTTTTGCAGCAGCCACAGTTCCAGCTGTTGCGGGCCGTCGAATACGCCATACAACGCATAGAGTCCGACGCCGCCGAGGGCGATCAACTTGATGACCGACTCGAAGGCAATCGCGAACACCAGCCCTTCATGCTTCTCGCGGGTAGCGATGTGCCGGGAGCCGAAGAAAATCGTGAACAGCGTGATCAGGGCGCAGAAACTCAGGGCCACGCGATGCTGCACCGGCTCGCGGGTGAGGATGCCGATGGAATCGGCCACCGCCTGAATCTGCAGGGCCAGAAGCGGCAACACACCGATCAGCATGAAAATCGTGGTCAGCGCACCGGCCCAGGTGCTGCGGAAGCGAAACGCGAACAGGTCGGCCAGGGACGACAGCTGATAAGTGCGGGTGATCTTCAGGATCGGATACAGCAACACCGGTGCCAGCAGGAAAGCGCCGGACACACCGAGGTAGCTGGACAGGAAGCCATAACCGTACTGATACGCCAGGCCCACGGTGCCATAAAACGCCCAGGCACTGGCATAGACGCCCAGCGACAGGGTGTAGGTGAGCGGGTGGCGAATGATCGCCCGGGGGATCATGCCCCGTTCACTGATCCAGGCCACACCGAACAGCACCGCCAGGTACGCGGCGCTGATCAGGATCATCTGGGTCAGGCTAAAGCTCATCGGCATCTTTTTGGCTCTGCAGGATGAAGGTCACGACGATCAGGATCAGCCAGAGCAGATACGGGCGATACCAAGCGCCAGTGGCGTCGATCCACCAATCCATGATGGCCGGGGAAAACAGATAAATCCCCACTACCAGGAGCAGGACCAAGCGATAGATGTACATCCCGGCCTCTCTTTTTTATGCGGGTGCCCGAAAACGTGCGGCGATGGTAACGGATGGGCGCGCCACTGCAAGCACGATCACTGTAGCTGCGCCTCGGGCAGGCTGAGTGCGCGCGGGATCAGCAGGGCGTCCCAGTGGGCGATGCCCCAATCCAGCACTTCCCGTGGCGTGGCGTAAGCCAGTTCGGTGCCGGGATTTTGTCCCAGCGCACGCAAGGCCCGCAGCAGCAAAGGCGTGGCCTGATCTTCGGTCAGCGGTGGCGAACGGTAGGACTTGCCGAGTTTGTTGCCATCGGGCTGGGTAATCAGCGGGATGTGCAAGTAACGCGGTTGCCGCAGGCCAAGCAGCTCCTGCAAGTAGAGCTGGCGTGGCGTGGAATCGATCAGGTCGGCGCCGCGCACGATGTCGGTGATGCCTTGCCAGGCATCGTCCAGCACCACCGCCAGTTGATAGGCGTAGAGCCCGTCGCGGCGGCGAATCACGAAATCACCGACATCCCGGCCCAGGTGTTGATGGAATTCACCCTGCACGCGGTCGATGAAGTGGTAGTCCAGTTCGGGGACGCGCACGCGGATGGCGGCGTCTTCGGTGCCGTGCCCGGCATTGCGGCAGAGTCCCGGATAAATGCCGTGATACGGCTCCAGTTGCTTGCGCGAGCACGTGCACGCGTAAGCCAAGCCGTGATTGAACAGGCGATTGAGTACTTCAGCGTAGGCATCATGGCGGTCGCTTTGGCGAACCATTTCGCCATCCCACTCGAAACCATAGCTTTCCAGCGCCTTGAGGATCGCGGCTTGGGCGCCGGGTTCTTCACGGGGCGGGTCAAGGTCTTCCATGCGCATCAGCCAACGGCCGCCCACCGAGCGCGCGTCGAGGTACGAAGCCAATGCGGCGACCAGCGAACCGAAATGCAAATGGCCACTGGGCGTAGGGGCGAAGCGCCCGATGTAGGTGGGGGAGGTGATGGCGGTCATGAATGCATTTAAAGCCAAAAAAACATCAGAAACAAAAACGGAGCGTTCGCACGCTCCGTTCTTCGTTCAAGTCGCAATTATTTGCCGACTTGCTTTTCCTTGATTTCCGCCAGGGTCTTGCAGTCAACGCACATGTCGGCGGTAGGGCGGGCTTCCAGACGCTTGACGCCGATCTCGACGCCGCAGGACTCGCACCAGCCATATTCTTCGTCTTCGATCAATTGCAGCGTCTTGTCGATCTTTTTGATCAACTTGCGCTCACGATCGCGGGCCCGCAGTTCGAGGGCGAACTCTTCTTCCTGGCTGGCACGGTCGGCCGGGTCCGGGAAGTTGGCTGCTTCGTCCTTCATGTGATCAACCGTACGGTCGACTTCCTGCATCAAGTCCTGTTTCCACTTGTTCAGGACCTTGGTGAAGTGCGCGCGCATGGGCTTGCCCATGTACTCCTCGCCCTTCACTTCTTTGTAGGGTTCGAAGCCGCTGATCGACGGGGTTGCCTGTTGCTTTGCTTGGGTGGACATGAAATAGACCGCCTCTACTCTTGTAATCCATCTGCGCAGGATTGCTCCATCACCGACACCTGCCGGCCCTGCGGCTGCAAGCGGGCGAACTTACCAGATCAAATCAGAGCGCGCTACTCCCGGATGTCGAGGTTGCGGCCTGAGGCGCTCGCAGATGGTGGCAAAGCGCTGTCTGGTGGGGGTGGAGCCCTGCTCAATTAATGATTTTAGTCAAACCTTGGGCACTCGCTTGAGTCGTTTGTGGCCGGGGTCTTATGGCCTCTGACCGCTTTAGGTTCTCGCTCGTTCCTGCGCTTGGGTAGAATCGGTTCTTTTCCCCGTTGAAGGAAGGCCAATGGCTCAGTCCTACAGTGCCCGCAGTCGCGCGATCGAACCTTTTCATGTCATGGCGTTGCTGGCGCGGGCCAATGAATTACAGGCCGCCGGTCACGATGTGATTCACCTGGAAATCGGCGAACCGGACTTCACCACCGCCGAACCGATCATCCGTGCCGGTCAGGCGGCATTGACGGCGGGGAAGACGCGCTACACCGCCGCGCGCGGAATTCCCGAGCTGCGTGAGGCCATTTCGGGCTTTTATCAGCAGCGTTATGGGCTGAACATCGACCCGCGTCGCATCCTCATCACGCCGGGCGGTTCCGGCGCGCTGCTGCTGGCCAGCGCCTTGCTGGTGGATCCGGGCAAGCACTGGCTGCTGGCGGATCCGGGTTACCCGTGCAACCGGCATTTCCTGCGCTTGGTGGAAGGCGCTGCGCAGCTTGTTCCTGTAGGTCCGGATGTGCGTTATCAACTGACGCCGGATCTGGTCGAGCGGTATTGGGACCACGACAGCGTGGGTGCGTTGGTCGCGTCGCCGGCCAATCCGACGGGGACGATCCTGACCCGTGATGAGTTGGCCGGGCTGTCCCGTGCGATCAAGGAACGCCATGGTCATCTGGTGGTGGACGAGATCTACCACGGCCTGACCTACGGCACCGATGCGGCCAGCGTGCTGGAAGTCGATGACAGCGCCTTTGTGCTGAATAGTTTTTCCAAGTATTTCGGCATGACCGGTTGGCGACTCGGCTGGCTGGTGGCGCCGGAAGCGGCAGTCGGTGAACTGGAGAAACTCGCGCAGAATCTCTACATAAGCGCCCCGAGCATGGCTCAGCACGCTGCCCTGGCCTGCTTTGAACCCGCAACCATTAGCATTCTCGAAGAACGTCGCGCCGAGTTCGGTCGTCGTCGGGATTTCCTGTTGCCAGCCCTGCGCGAATTGGGCTTCGGGATCGCCGTCGAGCCCGAGGGCGCGTTCTATTTGTACGCCGATATCAGCAAGTTCGGCGGTGATGCCTTCGCGTTTTGCCGGCACTTCCTCGAAACCGAGCACGTGGCGTTCACGCCAGGATTGGACTTCGGGCGTTATCAGGCCGGGCACCATGTGCGTTTTGCCTACACGCAAAACCTCGAACGCTTGCAGGAAGCGGTGGAGCGTATCGCGCGTGGTCTGCGGAGCTGGCAAGGCTGATGCGCTTTCATCCTCCCCTCGAAGAAGGTCGGCTGATCCGTCGTTACAAGCGTTTTCTCGCCGATATCGAAACCGTTACCGGTGAGTTGCTGACCATTCACTGCCCCAACACCGGATCGATGCTCAATTGTCAGGTCGAAGGAGGGCAGGTCTGGTTCAGCCGCTCCAACGACCCTAAGCGCAAGTTGCCCGGCACTTGGGAAATCGGCGAGACGCCGCACGGCCGTCACTTTTGCGTCAATACCGGTCGGGCCAACGCTTTGATCGAGGAAGCATTATTGGCTGGGGTGATTACTGAGCTAAACGGCTTTACCCAACTCAAGCGCGAAGTGGCCTACGGTCAAGAAAAGAGCCGGATCGATTTTCGTCTCGAATACCCCGATGGCCCAGCCTATGTGGAAGTCAAAAGTGTCACGCTGGGGTTTGACGGCATCGCGGTGGCAGCGTTTCCCGATGCGGTGACCCAGCGCGGGGCCAAGCACCTGCGGGAGTTGGCGCATCTGGCGCGGGACGGGATTCGTGCGGTGCAGTTGTACTGCGTGAACCTGACCGGGGTCGACGCTGTGCGTCCTGCCGAAGAAATCGATCCGGTCTACGCACAGGCCCTGCGTGAGGCGGTGGCGTGTGGGGTTGAGGTGCTGGCCTATGGCGTGCGCCTGACCCATGAAGAAATGGTGGTGGATCGACGCCTGGAAGTGTTGCTCGGCGGTTAAAGGCTGACCCAGATTCCCTGTGCGTCTTCGCGGCAATTGACGCGGGTCAGCGACTGTCCCGCGCAGGGGCCGGACACGCATTCGCCGTCCTCGATCAAAAACAGAGCGCCGTGGGTCGCGCACTGGATCAGGCTGTTGCTCGGGTCGAGAAACTGGTCAGGAGTCCACTCGAGCCCGACACCGCGGTGCGGGCAACGATTGATATAGACATAAACCTGGCCGCCCCGACGCACGGCGAACAGCTTTTGCCCGTCGAGTTCGAATCCACGGCTGCTGGCGTCGGCCAGCTCAATGCCAGTACACAGAAATTTCATGCCTATCCTCAGGTCGCGCAGTTGTGACCGGGTATGTCCGAGCTTGACGTGAAAATGCAAGCGATTATCAAATGGCTGACTTGCCCCGTGGGTGCGGGTGCCAGGTGCACAGGATACGTGCCCTGCCCACCTGATGCCCGGGAAACCCTCAAAGGAAGCTGTTTATGCGCCTGAGTACCCGCGTCGCCGTGCTTTGTGTCGGACTTCTCGCCAGTCATCACGCCGCCGCGGCAGACTTGCCGCAGCGCTGGGTCAGTGCCGGTGGCGCGCTTTCGGAGTGGGTCAGCGCCTTGGGCGGTGAGTCGAAACTGGTGGGCGTCGATACCACCAGTCAACACCCGGAATCCCTCAAGGCTCTACCCAGTATCGGTTATCAACGACAGCTTTCGGCGGAAGGTGTACTGAGTTTGCGCCCGCAGATTCTGGTCGGAACCGAAGAAATGGGGCCGCCACCGGTGCTTTCGCAGATTCGTAGCGCAGGCGTGCAGGTCGAACTGTTCTCGGCCCAGCCGGACCTGCCGACGCTGCAAACCAATCTGCAGCATTTGGGCAGGTTGCTCGGCGCCGAAGAACGGGCAACTCAATTGCTGACTACTTATCAACGGCGCTGGAGCAGCAGAAGGTCCGGGTTACCCAGGCGCAACTGAAGCAACCCTCTCCGGGTGTGCTGTTGTTGCTCGGACACGCTGGCGGCAAGCCGTTGATCGCCGGCAAGGACACCGCCGCCGATTGGTTGCTGCAACGGGCCGGTGGCCACAATCTGGCAACCCACACTGGGTACAAGCCCTTTTCGAACGAGTCGCTGGTGAGTCTGGATCCCGATGTGCTGGTGTTTGCCGACAGAGCGTTGAGCGGCGACGCGGCGCGGGCAGCGTTGTTCAAGGAAAATCCGATTCTGGCCTCTACCCGCGCAGCCAGGGATGGGCGGGTCATCGAGCTTGATCCCACTTTGCTGGTAGGCGGGTTGGGGCCACGATTGCCGGAAAGCCTGAAGAAACTGTCAGACGGGTTCTTTCCCGCTGATATAAGCCAGTAGTTTTCCACAGGCAAAAAAAGACCCGGCAAGAGCCGGGTCAAATAACCGTGATTAGCCTGATGAGGAGATAATCTGAGAGTCCGAACCAAGGGCTTTTCAGAATATCGACCAGTCTCGCGACCAGTTGTGATAATCATAGCGATTCTCATTACCAAGTCAACAGCTGATTTCCTGTTTGCCTGATTTCTGTCGTTCTATCTCGATAAGTTACTGTAATCATTGAATATTGGTCTGTCGTTTTTAGTGCGCCAGGATGAAAGGGGCACTGGTTCAATTCTTGTGGCGCGACGAGATAGCTTCCAGCTGTTTATTCAGGGCTTCTTTGCGTTCGGCAGGAATGTCGTTCCAGTGCACGTCCATCAGGGCGCCTTCGATTGCATACAACAACACCTTGGACGCTCGAAACCCGCGCGTGCGCACGGCCCGATAAGCGTCCACCGCCCCCAGGCGACGCAAGTCCGAGGCGCTGTGGATGCCCACGGCATGCAGCCATTGCGCCGACGTCTTGCCAAGATTTTTTAGGTGTTGCAGTTCATCATTCATCAAGCCTCCTTGCGATGGCCGAATGGTGCGTGGGCAAGCTTCTGAGGAGTGTAGCCATCAGTAGGAAAAGCGTGATTGTTTGGTCGTTTTCTACGCAAATGCTTCTAAGAGGCAGGCGCTCGCGGATGCATGAAAATCTGGGAAAGGATCGGGAAAGGCGCTGAAGAGGTCGTGATTCAGGGCAAGTCTGCCCGAAGTCCAGTGCGAAGCGGGGGCACCGGACTCGTCAAGTTACGTTAACGGTCAGCGGGTGCGGTAACGCAGTCGGGTGCCGAAGTTCATCGACATCAGAATCTCGTCGGCACTCAGCTCTGCCGGAAAGTACGCACCGGAGATCTGCGCATGAGCCAGGCTCGCGCCTTCAAGCGATGCTTTGCGAAAGTCGATGCCGCGCAAATCGGCGGAGCGGAAATAAGCATCGGTGAAATCGACGCCGTCGGCGTTCAACTCACGCAGATCAAGACCCCGGAAGTCACCACCGACCATGTCGACAGGCCCATCCTTGGGGCGTTCGTTGTTAAAACCTGTGATGTCGTCTTTGTGCAGCAAGGCGTAAAGCGGGGTGTCGAGAAGTTTCGGCTGGCTCATGTCGCATCACCTGATGGTTTTATGACGCCAGTATAGTGCCACTATTTGACAGCCGTGAAGCGGGTGAACGCTTCACGACTGAAATAGTTTTTTACAGGCCTGGCAGGCGTTGGCGAATTTGTGCCACGACTGTGTCGAGCGTCCCGCTTTCATTGGTTTGAACGCGTTTGCTGCAGAGGATTTCTGCTGGCGTCAGGGCTTCCCGGGTGGCTTGCTGAGCGGCGATGACTTCCAGCGTGGCGTCGGACGGATCTGCTTTATCTGCCTGGCGCAGGGCCAGCCAGCTCTCGATGACCGCTTGTGGTGCATTGCAGTCGAGGATCAGGAACGGCGCGCCCGTGGCCTCGGCAATTTTTGCGGCGCTGGCGCGCTGATCATGCTTGAGGTAAGTGGCATCGATCACCACCGGGAAACCGGCGTGGAGGATGACGGCGGCAATTTCATGCAGGCGGTTGTAAGTCGCGGTGCTGGCGTCGGCACTATAAATGCCGGCCTGCAGGTCGTTCGCGACGGTTTGCTCGCCGAACAGGCGCTTGCGCTCGACATCGGAGCGCAGGCGAATCGCGCCCAACGCTTCCACCAGGCGCATCGCAACGTGGCTTTTGCCAACGGCGGAAACACCGTGGGTAATGGCCATGAAGCGCGAAGGAATGGTGCTGTAGCTTTCCGCCAGGTTCGCATAGGTACGGTATTGGCGCAGGGTGGTGGCGCGCTGCACCGGGGTGGCGTCGGCGGGCATGCTGAACAGCGAGACCTTGGCGCGAACCAATGCACGGTAGGCTTTATAGAAGTTGAGCAACTCCAGGCCCTGATAGTCGCCGGTCAGTTCCAGATACTGGCTGATGAAGCGACGAGCCAGGCACTTCAGGCCGCGATCTTCAAGGTCCATGGCGAGGAAACCGGCGTCGGCATACACGTCGGTGAAGCGGAACGGTTCGTTGAACTCGATGCAGTCGAAAATCACGACGTTACCGTCGATCACCGTCGCGTTACCCAAATGAATGTCGCCGTGGCATTCACGGATGAAACCGTCGGCCTTGCGCTGGGTGAGTACCGGCTTCAGGCGATCGAAGCTGCTCTCTGCCCAGGCTTGCAGGGCGTCGAGTTGCAGCAAGTCAGCCTTGTCGCTGAGGAATGGACGGATCTGATCGAAGTTCTGGCGCACCGGTGCCATGACGCTGTCCGGGGTGCCGGCTTCGTGTTCGCTCGGTACTTTCGGTGCATTGAGGTGGAACCGGGCAATTTGCGCCGCCATCGCATCGATGTGCGCGGTGGTCAGTTCGCCATTGGCCTGCAAGGTGCTGAGCAGGCCGCTTTGTGGGAACTGGCGCATTTTCAGCAGGTATTCGATGGCCGGGCCTTCGCCGCCCAGTTGCGGAGCGTCGACAGTGCCTGTGACTGGCAACACTTCAAGATACAAATCATCTGTCAGGCGCTGGTTCAAACGCAGCTCTTCGCCGCAAAAATGCTCGCGAGCCTCAAGGGTGGTGAAGTCAAGAAAGCCGAAATTAACCGGCTTCTTCACTTTATAGGCATAGGGGCCGGTGAGCAGCACCCAGGAAATATGGGTCTCTATGACCTGAAACCCGTCAACTGGATGCGGAAAAAGGGCCGGGTTTTGCAGGGCGGCGATCAGGGACTGGCTCACAGGGTGATCCTTCAGAGTCTGGAAAATTCAGGTCGTCATTATGGCGGCTAGCCAGCCTAACGCAAACTCGGAGGGCTCCTGTTGAGTATGAATAAAGTGCGTATAATCCGCCGCCATGACTCGTACTCGATCCCCCCGCACTCCTAAAAAACCACCTTCCCGAGGCCTGCGGCCTTGGCTGGGCTGGGCCCTTAAACTCAGTCTGGTCGGCCTTGTGGTGCTGGCCGGATTCGCCGTTTATCTCGATGCCATCGTGCAGGAGAAGTTCTCCGGCAAGCGCTGGACGATTCCGGCCAAGGTTTACGCGCGTCCGCTTGAGCTGTTCGTCGGACAAAAGCTGAGTCGCGACGACTTTCTCACTGAGCTCGATGCCTTGGGCTATCGCCGTGAAAGCGTGAGCAATGGCCCCGGCGCGGCGGCGGTTAGCGGCAATACTGTCGACTTGAATACCCGTGGCTTCCAGTTCTATGAAGGCAAGGAGAGTGCTCAGCCGGTACGTGTGCGTTTCTCCGGTGACTATGTCGCCGAACTCTCGGCGACGAACGGTTCGAAGCTATCCGTGGTGCGCCTGGAGCCGCTGCTGATTGGCGGGATTTATCCGAAGAACCTCGAAGACCGCATTCTGATCAAAATCGATCAGGTCCCACCGTATTTGCTGGAAACCCTGGTCGCCGTGGAAGACCGGGATTTCTATAGCCACTGGGGCGTGTCGCCGAAATCGATTGCACGAGCCGTCTACGTCAACACCTCTGGCGGCAAGATGACTCAGGGCGGCAGTACGCTGACGCAACAACTGGTCAAGAACTTCTACCTGACCAGTGAACGCAGTCTGAGCCGTAAACTCACCGAAGCCATGATGGCGATGTTGCTAGAGTTGCATTACGACAAACGAGAAATTCTTGAGGCTTACCTCAATGAAGTGTTCGTCGGTCAGGATGGTCAGCGGGCGGTGCATGGTTTCGGTCTGGCCAGCCAGTTCTTCTTCGGGCAGCCATTGTCGGAACTGAAGCTGCATCAAGTCGCAATGCTGGTGGGCATGGTCAAGGGCCCGTCTTATTACAACCCGCGTCGCAATCCTGAGCGGGCGCTCGAGCGGCGCAATCTGGTGCTCGATGTGCTTGAGCAACAGGGCGTCGCCACCGCCGAGCAGGTCGCTGCCGCGAAAAAAATGCCGTTGGGAGTGACTACGCGAGGCAAATTGGCGGACAGCTCGTTCCCTGGCTTCCTCGATCTGGTCAAGCGCCAGCTTCGCGAAGACTATCGCGACGAAGACTTGACCGAAGAAGGCCTGCGAATCTTCACCAGCTTCGACCCGATCCTGCAGATGAAAGCCGAGGCGTCGGTCAACGACACCTTCAAGCGCCTGTCCGGGCGCAAGGGTTCCGATGACGTTGAAGCGGCCATGGTCGTGACCAATCCGGAAACCGGCGAAGTCCAGGCCATGATCGGCAGTCGTCAGGCCAGTTTTGCCGGCTTCAACCGCGCACTGGATGCGGTGCGACCGATCGGCTCGTTGATCAAACCGGCGGTTTATCTGACAGCACTCGAGAAACCGAGTCAGTACACATTGACCAGTTGGCTGTCAGACGAATCCTTCTCGGTCAAAGGTGCGGACGGTCAGGTCTGGAAACCGCAGAACTATGATCGCCGCTCCCATGGCACGGTTTTCCTTTATCAAGGCTTGGCGCATTCCTACAACCTGTCGACCGCGCGTCTAGGCCTGGCGGTGGGTGTGCCGAATGTGCTCAAGACCCTCGGCCGATTGGGGGTTACCCGCGAATTCCCGGCGTTCCCGTCGATGTTGCTGGGGGCGGGCGGCATGACCCCGATCGAAGTGGCGACCATGTACCAGACCCTCGCCAACGGTGGTTTCAATACACCGATGCGCGGGATTCGTAGCGTGCTGACGGCCGAAGGCGAGCCGCTCAAGCGTTATCCGTTCCAGATTCAGCAGCGCTTCGATCCGGCGTCCATCTACCTGATCCAGAGCGCCATGCAACGGGTCATGCGTGAAGGTACCGGTAGTTCGGTTTACAACGTGTTGCCGAAAACCTTGACCCTGGCCGGCAAGACCGGCACCAGTAACGATTCGCGGGACAGTTGGTTCGCGGGCTTCAGCCAGGATTTGCTGGCAGTGGTCTGGCTCGGTCGCGACGATAACGGCAAGACGCCATTCACTGGCGCTACCGGTGCGTTGCAGGTCTGGACCAGTTTCATGCGCAAAGCCGATCCGTTGCCGCTGGACATGCCGCAGCCGGATAATGTCGTTCAGGCCTGGGTCGATTCACGGACAGGACAAGGCTCTGATGCCGGTTGCCCAGGCGCCGTGCAGATGCCGTATATTCGCGGCAGCGAACCGCCTCCCGGCGCCGCATGCGGTGGCGAAGGCCCTGCTTCCGGCGAAACGGTGATGGATTGGGTCAAAGGCTGGATGAATTAAGCAAAGAGGGTTTCAAGTGAACAAGTGGTTGATTCCAGCGGTTGCCGCCGTAGCTTTGCTCAGCGGTTGTTCCAGCGTACAGCGTGGCTCGATTCCGGTAGTGGACTCCGGCACCACGGTTTCCAATAGCGAGCGCGTTTCTGCGAACGGTGGTTACCGTCAGACGACAGTAAAACGTCCTGTGCAATCTCAGGCTCAGGAAATTCCACAAGGCGATACCGGTGTGGTCGTGATGGTGCCGGGTGGCGGTGCAACGACGTCGACGCCGATCAGCACCACGCCGATTACCCCGGGTCCGATTACGCCAGGGCCGATTGATACGTCGCCGGTTCAGTCCGCGCCGATCAATCAGGGCAGCTACAGCATGCCGTCGACCCCGAGCGGGATTCCGTCGGCCAGCTCCGGCGGGCTGTCCGCTGACGAGCAACTGGACGGTCCGGTCCTGGCACTGTTGACCACCGCTCAGCAGCAACAGGCCGGTGGCGACCTTAACGGTGCGTCTTCAAGTCTGGAGCGCGCCCAGCGTGTTGCCCCGCGTGAACCGCAAGTGCTTTATCGTCTGGCGCAAGTGCGCATGGCTCAAGGTGACGCGCCGCAGGCTGAGCAATTCGCTCGCCGTGGCCTGACTTTCGCCAATGGTCGTCCAGCACTTCAGGCCAGTCTGTGGGAATTGATTGCCCAAGCACGTGAGAAACAGGGTGATTCCGCTGGCGCCGCATTGGCCCGTCAGAAAGCCAAGGTTACGTCGTAATGGATGCGCGTTTTCTTGAAATCGCCGATCAGCTGCTGCTGATCGAGCGTGAGTTGCGGGTGCAAGGCTGGTGGGACGACGTTCCTCCATCCGCCGAAGCGCTTTCCAGCGTCGAACCGTTTTCGGTCGATACGCTGGAGTTCGAACAGTGGCTGCAGTGGATTTTCCTGCCGCGCATGAAGGCAATCCTGGAACAGGATCTCCCGTTGCCGAACGCTTCGGGCATTCAGGAAATGGCGGAAATGGTCTTCGCTGGGCGCAATGTTCGAGGCAAGGATCGACAGCTGCAAGTGCTGCTCAAAGAGTTTGATCTGCTGATTACCGCCTCCCGCTGAATCGGACGCTGCCAGTGATTACTGGCAGTTATCTGTGATCTGTTTCTGCGTTTCGCTTATGCGCTCTTGCCGCTGTGCATCATCCAGTCGGCGCAATTCTCCTTCCACTTCCTCTCTGAGCCGCGGGTTGTTCTGCAGCTGCGCCAGGTTGGTTCGCGCCTGATCACAAAACACTTTCAGTTCTGCCTGCTGCTCGGCGACCTGCTTCTTTACGGTGTTGTCGATGGCCCGTTGATCGCCGATCACGCCGCTATTGGTGGTTGTGGGCGGCTTGCTGGCGGGTGAGGAGGGCGTTACCACTACAGTGGCTTGCTGGCCTTGCGGCGGCTGTGCATCGAAATGGGTAACGCCTTGGGCGTCGACCCACTTGTAAATCTGCGCGGCCATGGACAACGGGCTGAGCGCGAGCATCAGGCCGGCGGTGAAGAAGTGCGTACGCATGCCAATTCCTTGTCAAAAGTTGCGCAATTGAAGCTAACACACATGGGATTTATGGGTTTTTTCTTGCGTTCTCATGTGGTTACTAGAATAAAGCACATTGACGGCTTGACTTGCGAAGGGCGAAACAGAAGAATCCAAAGTCCGCTGTACAGGGACTGCCAGAAGCAGACCCTCTCAGCAGATCATGAGGCGCACACCAGCGCCGACCTGTTACACCCGCAACGCGTTACCTCGCGCTGGGTGGGAAAGGCCCGCAACACTTGGGACGATCCCAATACTTGCTCAGTCAGTGCTGACGTAGTCGGCGACCACCGTCGCTCATGCTCTGCTGAGAAGTAAACCTATTAAGACCCGTCCCATTTTTCGTGGGCGGTATTCTGGCGTTTTAGAGGTGAGCAACGTGGAGCTTTTATCTGGCGGTGAGATGCTCGTCCGCTTTTTGCGTGACGAAGGCGTCAAATATATCTACGGGTACCCGGGTGGTGCTCTTCTTCATGTATACGATGCCCTGTTCAAAGAACCGGAAGTGACCCACATCCTGGTTCGTCACGAACAAGCGGCTACCCATATGGCTGACGGCTACGCCCGTGCCACCGGTAAAGCCGGCGTGGTACTGGTGACTTCCGGTCCTGGCGCAACAAACGCCATTACCGGTATCGCTACGGCCTACATGGACTCCATTCCGATGGTGGTGATTTCCGGCCAGGTGCCGAGCACCATGGTGGGCACCGACGCATTCCAGGAAACCGACATGATCGGTATCTCCCGGCCGATCGTGAAACACAGCTTCATGATCAAGCACGCGTCGGAAATCCCGGAAGTCATGAAGAAAGCCTTCTACCTGGCGCAATCCGGTCGTCCTGGTCCAGTCGTTGTCGATATCCCGAAAGACATGACCAACCCGGCCGAGAAGTACGAATACGTCTTCCCGAAAAAAGCCAAGTTGCGCTCCTACAGCCCGGCCGTTCGCGGTCACTCCGGGCAAATCCGCAAGGCGGCAGAAATGCTCCTGGCGGCCAAGCGTCCTGTGATGTACTCGGGCGGCGGCGTTATTCTCGGTGGTGGCTCAGCGCCGCTGACCGAGCTGGCGAAAATGCTCAACCTGCCAGTGACTAATACCCTGATGGGCCTGGGCGGTTTCCCAGGCACCGATCGTCAGTTCATCGGCATGCTCGGCATGCACGGCAGCTACACCGCCAACCTGGCGATGCACCATGCTGACGTGATTCTGGCCGTCGGCGCGCGCTTTGATGACCGTGTTATCAACGGTGCGTCGAAGTTCTGCCCGAACGCCAAGATCATTCACATCGACATCGACCCGGCTTCGATTTCCAAGACCATCAAGGCCGACGTGCCAATCGTGGGTCCAGTCGAGAGCGTCCTGACCGAAATGGTCGCGATCCTCAAGGAAATCGGCGAGACCCCGAACAAGGAGTCCGTTGCCAGCTGGTGGAAGCAGATCGACGAGTGGAAGGGTGATCGCGGCCTGTTCCCTTACGACAAGGGCGACGGCAGTGTCATCAAGCCGCAGGCTGTGATCGAAACCCTGTGCGAAGTGACCAAGGGCGATGCCTTTGTTGCTTCCGACGTGGGCCAGCATCAGATGTTCGCGGCGCAGTACTACAAGTTCAACAAGCCGAACCGCTGGATCAACTCCGGTGGCCTGGGCACCATGGGCTTCGGTTTCCCGGCGGCCATGGGCATCAAGCTGAACTTCCCGGATGACGACGTCGCCTGCGTAACGGGCGAGGGCAGCATCCAGATGAACATTCAGGAACTGTCGACCTGCCTGCAATATGGTTTGCCGGTAAAAATCGTCATCCTGAACAACGGTGTGTTGGGCATGGTTCGCCAGTGGCAGGACATGAGCTACGGCAGCCGTCACTCTCATTCCTACATGGAATCGCTGCCTGATTTCGTCAAGCTGGCGGAGGCCTATGGTCACGTTGGCGTGCGCATCACCGATTCGAAAGATTTGAAGTCGAAGATGGAAGAAGCGTTCGCCATGAAAGATCGCCTGGTGGTGATCGATATTTCGGTCGATACCAGCGAGCACGTCTACCCGATGCAGATCAAAGACGGCTCCATGCGCGATATGTGGCTGAGCAAGACGGAGCGTACCTAATCATGCGGCACATTATTTCCTTGCTTCTGGAAAACGAACCCGGCGCTCTGTCTCGTGTGGTAGGCCTGTTCTCGCAGCGCAACTACAACATCGAAAGCCTGACCGTGGCGCCAACCGAAGACCCGACCCTGTCGCGTCTGACGCTGACCACCGTGGGGCACGATGAAGTCATCGAGCAGATCACCAAGAACCTGAACAAGCTGATCGAAGTGGTAAAACTGGTCGACCTGTCGGAAAGTGCTCACATCGAGCGCGAACTGATGCTGGTCAAGGTCAAGGCCACCGGCGCCCAGCGCGCCGAGATCAAGCGCACTACCGATATTTACCGTGGGCAGATCGTTGATGTGAGCGCCAGCGTGTATACCGTTCAACTGACCGGTACCAGCGACAAGCTCGACAGCTTCATTCAGTCCATCGGCACCGCCTCGATTCTGGAAACCGTCCGTAGCGGCGTAACCGGGATTGCACGCGGCGACAAAGTACTCAGCATCTAAACCAAATTAGCGAACGGCCTGCACGGCCTGGATATATAGGGGAATTTCATGAAAGTTTATTACGAAAAAGACTGCGACCTGTCGATCATCCAGGGCAAGAAAGTTGCCATCATCGGTTACGGTTCCCAGGGCCACGCTCAAGCGTGCAACCTGAAAGACTCCGGCGTTGACGTTACCGTTGGCCTGCGTAAAGGTTCGGCTACTGTTGCCAAAGCCGAAGCCCACGGCCTGAAAGTGACCGACGTTGCTTCCGCTGTTGCGGCTGCAGACCTGGTCATGATCCTGACCCCGGACGAGTTCCAGTCCGCCCTGTACAAGAACGAAATCGAGCCGAATATCAAGAAAGGCGCCACCCTGGCCTTCTCCCACGGCTTCGCGATCCACTACAACCAGGTAGTGCCACGCGCTGACCTCGACGTGATCATGATCGCGCCGAAGGCTCCAGGTCACACCGTACGTTCCGAATTCGTGAAGGGCGGCGGTATCCCTGACCTGATCGCTATCTACCAGGACGCTTCGGGCAACGCCAAAAACGTTGCACTGTCCTACGCTGCCGGCGTTGGTGGCGGTCGTACCGGCATCATCGAAACCACCTTCAAGGACGAGACTGAAACCGACCTGTTCGGCGAACAAGCCGTTCTGTGTGGCGGTACCGTTGAGCTGGTTAAAGCCGGTTTCGAAACCCTGGTTGAAGCTGGCTACGCGCCGGAAATGGCCTACTTCGAATGCCTGCACGAACTGAAGCTGATCGTTGACCTCATGTACGAAGGCGGTATCGCCAACATGAACTACTCGATCTCCAACAACGCCGAATACGGCGAGTACGTGACCGGCCCGGAAGTGATCAACGCCGAATCCCGTCAGGCCATGCGCAACGCCCTGAAACGTATTCAGGACGGCGAATACGCCAAGATGTTCATCAGCGAAGGCGCTACCGGCTATCCTTCGATGACCGCCAAGCGTCGTAACAACGCCGCTCACGGTATCGAAATCATCGGCGAGCAACTGCGCTCCATGATGCCGTGGATCGGTGCCAACAAGATCGTCGACAAAGCCAAAAACTAAGTCTGACACTTGTACGAAAAACGCGGCTTAGGCCGCGTTTTTTCGTTTGGACGGTCTGTTCTGGTATAAAGCTGCATCGTTTGCGATGCGAACCGGCGTCGCAGACATCTGTCGAAACTTTCCACCCCGTTGCAAGGTATTGTCCATGAGCGAACGTCCCGAAGAGCCAAAGCAGGCCTCTGACGCCGAAAGCCTGCTGCCCATCGATGAGCATGTCGAAGAAGGGCATGACGCTGAAGGCCGTAAAGTCCGGCATCGTGGCATCTATCTTCTGCCGAATCTGTTTACCACTGCGAACCTGTTCGCAGGGTTCTATTCCATCATCAACTCCATGAGCGCCCAGAGTGCCTTGAGTGCCGGTGATTCGATTGGTGCGAGCAAGTATTTTGCTTTCGCCGCCATCGCGATTTTCGTCGCCATGGTGCTCGACGGTCTCGACGGTCGCGTTGCCCGCATGACTAATACCCAAAGCGCCTTCGGTGCCGAGTACGACTCGCTGTCGGACATGGTCGCCTTCGGTGTTGCGCCGGCATTGCTGGCGTTTGGCTGGGCATTGGGTGACATGGGCAAGGTCGGCTGGATGGTCGCCTTCATTTATGTCGCGGGCGCTGCGCTGCGTCTGGCGCGCTTCAACACCCAGGTCGGCACTGCCGACAAGCGCTACTTCATCGGCCTGGCCAGCCCGGCTGCAGCAGGTGTTGTGGCCGGGATTGTCTGGGCGTTCAGCGACTACGGCATTCAGGGCTCCAAGATGTCCTTCCTGGTGGCGCTGATGGTTGCGGCTGCGGGCATGCTGATGGTCAGCAACATCAAGTACAACAGCTTCAAGGAGCTGGACCTGAAAGGACGCGTGCCGTTCGTGGCGATCCTTGCGGTGGTCCTGGTGTTCGCAGTGGTGTTCAGCGATCCGCCGCGCATTCTGCTGTTGGTGTTCCTCGCCTACGCAGCTTCCGGTCCGGTGCAGTACTTGTTGCATCTTCGTCGGCGCAAAAGCGTCGAGTGATGTAATTTCCCTCATACTCCGCAGTCTGTTGGTGCATCTGTTCTCCAATGCTGCGGAGTAGCCATGCTGATCAAAGTCCCAAAAGCGTCCGACTGCCTAGAGTCGGACGTCACGCCTGAATCCTTCTATCTTTCTCGACGCAATGTATTGGGTGCTGCCGTTGCCGGGTTGGCCGTGAGCGCTCTGCCTCGATGGGCGGTGGCCGATGAAGCGGCGCGTTACCCGGATGTCGAACCTGGCAAGGCGCCTTCCTGGTTTAGCGAAAAGCTTCCTTCTACCCAATGGGGGGCGGTTAACGTTAAAGATGAGGCGATCACACCCTTCAAGGATGCGACCCACTACAACAACTTCTATGAGTTCGGCACCGACAAAGGTGACCCGGCTGCGAACGCTGGTGCGCTGAAGACCGAGCCATGGACTGTGGTTGTGGACGGGGAGGTGGGGAAGCCAGGGCGATACGCGCTGGAAGATTTCATGAAGCCTTATCAGTTGGAAGAACGTATTTACCGTCTTCGTTGTGTGGAGGCGTGGTCGATGGTTATTCCATGGATAGGCTTCCCCATTTCGGCTTTGCTCAACCAAGTCGAACCAACCTCAAAGGCCAAATTCATTCGCTTCGAAACCCTGCAGGATCCCAAGAGCATGCCGGGGCAGCGCTCTGGTTTTGCCTTGATCGACTGGCCTTATATAGAAGGGCTGCGATTGGATGAAGCGATGAATCCTTTGGCGATTCTGGCGGTGGGGATGTACGGGCGTGAGTTGCCGAATCAGAATGGGGCGCCGCTGCGGTTGGTCGTGCCATGGAAGTATGGGTTCAAAAGCATCAAGTCCATCGTGCGGATAAGTCTGGTCAGCGAGCAGCCGAAAACTACTTGGCAGAGTATTGCCTCGGACGAGTATGGCTTCTACGCGAACGTGAACCCTGCGGTTGACCATCCTCGCTGGACCCAAGCCCGTGAGCGACGGCTGCCGAGTGGTCTGTTCAAGCCGAATGTGCGTGACACGCAAATGTTCAATGGCTATGCGGACGAAGTCGCTTCTCTATATACAGGGCTCGATCTGCGGAAGAACTACTGATGCGATATCCGTTTTGGCGCGTGGGTGTTTTCGTTGCTGCGTCGATCTGGCCACTGTTGTGGTTGTATCAGGCTTGGGCGGATGTTCTTGGGCCAGATCCGGGCAAGGTGTTGGTTGATCGATTGGGATTGGGCACGCTTGTGCTTTTGCTCATTACATTAAGCATGACGCCGCTGCAGAAGCTCACGGGGTGGGCGGGATGGATTGCTGTCCGGAGGCAATTGGGTCTTTGGTGTTTTGCCTATGTCGTTCTGCACTTGAGTGCCTACTTGGCATTCATCCTGGGGTTTGATTGGTCGCAGCTGGGTGTCGAGTTGCGCAAGCGTCCGTACATCATTGTCGGCGCGCTGGGCTTTCTGTGTTTGTTGGCATTGGCTGTGACGTCCAATAGATACAGTCAGCGTCGTTTGGGTGTGCGTTGGAAGAAGCTCCATCGCCTGGCTTATGTCGTTCTCGGGCTTGGATTGCTGCATATGCTCTGGATTGTGCGCGCCGATCTGAAGGAGTGGGCGATCTATGCATCTATAGGCGCGTTGCTATTAGCGCTGCGGCTACCGCCGCTAGCCCACCGGATTCCGCGTTTGAAGGCAAAAAAGGCCTCTTCTGCCAAAAAGGCGTAAATAGTGGTTGACGGCAGTTCTCAGGTGTCTATAATTCGCCCCACTTCCGGCGCAGTCGAAACGGAAAACTCCT
>NZ_JBSVXD010000061.1:0-29316 GCF_054070755.1 Pseudomonas sp. SDO5591_S426
CGCCGGAAGTGGGGCGAATTATAGACACCTGAGATCTGCCGTCAAGCACTGATTTGGTTTTTCAATCAAAAACGCGCAAAAAGCAGGGAGCGACCTATTTCCCTCTATATATAGAGGAAGGCCAGCGGAAATCAGGAGGCGCGTCTATAGCGGCCGCTTCTGATGGCCGGAAGAAACGAAGAGTGAGTAGCAAGGAAATAGTGGTGTCCCAGGGCAGGTTCGAACTGCCAACCTTCCCCTTAGGAGGGGGATGCTCTATCCAATTGAGCTACTGAGACACAAATTGCCCGCGAGAATACGCAGAGCGATAGACGGCGTGCATGTTAACGGGCACGCCTGCCTTTGTCATGTCATCCGTGGGCTTTTTAAGTGTAGGCAAGATGCCTTCTGAACCGGTAAAGATTCTCCGATCGATTGCCCCCACCTGATCAGCAACGCTCCACCCGATGGAAGCATCTGCCATCCATCCTAAATACCCCTCAAGACAAACCTTCTTCTAGTAAATCGGCCATTTGCCACTATCCTGTAAAGGTAAGGAACAGTAATCGAGTTCGTATGGTCTGACCTTCAGAGATTTGATAGCGGCTGCTGGCAGAGGATGCAGCCAGCGATATAGACCCGGCAGCATTCCAAACCAGTCCGCATTTCTGATAATTGGTGCTGGCAGAAAGCCTTTATTCAGTTCAATATTTGTCACAGAATTGACGCCAATGATCTGGCTACTTTGAGGCATGATTCGCACCTCTATCAATTCAGGTTGAACATTTGGCCAGACGGCTTGTCTTACCAGACATCCTGCGGCCAATCCCGAAAACCGCTCCCCTGAACTAACCGGTTAAATATATGCGCCCATTGAAACAGGCAATCTATTCCAGCCGCACGGCTGACAAGTTCGTCGTACGTCTGCCAGACGGAATGCGTGAACGCATTGCCGAGGTGGCTCGCAATCATCATCGCAGCATGAACTCCGAAATCATTGCGCGCCTTGAGCAGAGTCTTATTCAGGAAGGCGCACTGGGAGAAGAGTTGAGCATGCGCCTGGACAGCCCTGAGCTGTCATTGCACGAACGTGAGCTACTGCAACGCTTCCGCCAACTTTCCCACCGTCAGCAGAACGCCCTTGTTTCGCTGATTGCCCACGATGCTGAAATGGCCACCGACGCCTCCTGATTCACACTGAAAGCTCAAAGCCAGCCTGATCGCTGGCTTTTTTTTGCCTGAAATCCGGGCACAAAAAAACCCACCAAATGGCGGGTTTTTAATGAACAGAACGTCAGAGCAGGAAGATTGTCGCCAACCCCAGGAAGATGAAAAAGCCGCCGCTGTCGGTCATGGCAGTAATCATCACACTGGCCCCCATTGCCGGATCGCGTCCCATCTTCGCCAGGGTCATCGGGATCAAAACCCCCATCAACGCCGCCAACAGCAAGTTGAGCGTCATCGCGGCGGTCATCACCACGCCTAATGACCAACTGCCATACAGCAAATAGGCAACAACCCCGATCACTCCGCCCCATATCACGCCGTTGATCAACGCGACCGCCAACTCCTTGCGCATCAGACGCGAAGTATTGCCAGTACTCACCTGGTCCAGCGCCATGGCCCGAACGATCATGGTGATGGTCTGGTTACCCGAATTGCCGCCAATACCCGCCACGATCGGCATCAATGCCGCCAGCGCCACCAGCTTCTCAATGGAGCCTTCGAACAACCCGATCACCCGAGACGCTACGAATGCAGTGATCAAGTTCACTGCCAGCCAGGCCCAACGGTTACGCAGAGACTTCCAGACCGACGCAAAAATGTCTTCTTCTTCGCGCAGACCCGCCATGTTGAGAACTTCGCTTTCGCTCTCTTCACGAATCAGGTCGACCATTTCATCGATGGTCAGACGACCGATCAGCTTGCCGTTCTTGTCGACTACCGGCGCCGAAATCAAGTCGTAACGTTCAAACGCCTGCGCAGCATCGTAAGCATCTTCATCCGGATGGAAACTCACCGGATCACTGGCCATGACCTCGGAGACTTGCTTCTCGGGATCATTGACCAGCAAACGCTTGATTGGCAGCACACCCTTGAGGACGCCGTCGTAATCGACCACAAACAGCTTGTCGGTATGACCAGGCAGCTCCTTGAGACGACGCAGATAACGCAGAACCACTTCGAGACTGACATCCTCACGGATAGTCACCATCTCGAAGTCCATCAGCGCACCGACCTGCTCCTCATCATAGGAAAGGGCCGACCGCACACGCTCGCGTTGCTGGTTGTCCAGGGTCTCCATCAGTTCATGGACGACGTCTCGCGGCAGCTCGGAAGCCAGGTCAGCAAGTTCGTCGGCATCCATGTCCTTGGCCGCGGCCAGGAGCTCGTGATCGTCCATGTCGGCGATCAGGGTTTCACGGACAGAGTCGGATACTTCGAGAAGAATGTCGCCGTCGCGATCAGCCTTGACCAATTGCCAGAGCGTCAGACGATCGTCCAGCGGCAAGGCTTCAAGGATGTAGGCGACGTCGGCGGAGTGCAGATCATCGAGCTTGCGCTGCAACTCGACGAGGTTCTGCCGGTGGACCAGGTTCTCGACCCGGTCATGATGCGGGCCTTCCTGGCGGTGAGTCAGGTCTTCAACCACTCGCTGACGCTGCAACAGCTCAACAACTTGAGCCAGGCGGTCCTGCAAGCTTTCCTGCGTTTTCTTTACTTCAACTTCAGACATAGGCGAACTCCACTCCCAGCAGCGGGGCACGCCGGAAGGATCAATCAGTCAATTCATGATTGGAAAAACGGGGTATTGAGTAACTACTGGGTAAGTCCATGGAGGTATTCCACAAGCCCCGGCGGGGCTGACGGGCGCAATGATACACCGCCTGACGGTTTTAAATGTTAAAAAATCGCGGCTGAAACAAGCGCTTGCAAGACAAACTTGAGCGCAGTCCTGATCCTTCAATCTCCGACGACTCATCCTGAAAAGAAAACACACCACAGCAAAAAAATGCGACAGCTAAGCTTCAGGAGAACCGTCATGGAGGACGCTCGATGCCATCGAACATGAAGCATTTTTTTCTTATCGCCCTGCTCTCCCCGCCTTGGGCACTTGCCACGACCATTCACCGATGCGAAGCGCCCAACGGACGCGTCACCTTCACCACACTGAGTTGCACGACCGGCGACAGCCGTTCATCACACGAAATCAAAACCTTTACTCCGGGCAGCACAGTGACCGCTCTCATGCCTGAAGCGGAAACTCGCGGACCAGCAAGTGCAAAAATCAAAAGAAGAGTTCCAACTGTCGTCGGAAAGATCGAGGACAAATGCGGAAATCTGATCAGCGCCGGAGAGCGGCGCGAAGCAATCATCAATCAGCGGATTGTCGCAGGCATGAGCCAGCAAGATGTCGAAAGCGCTCTTGGCAAGCCGGACAGGATCAGCATTCGAAACTCGAGCACAAGTTACCGCTACGACACCAAGCGAGGTCGCAGTGCGCACATTGAGTTTGATGAGAAAGGATGCACAAAAGGAAAAGCCAAATCCCAGACGGCAAAAAGCCCGCATTAAATGCGGGCTTCTTGTTGTATGGTGCACTCGACAGGATTCGAACCTGTGACCGCTCGGTTCGTAGCCGAGTACTCTATCCAGCTGAGCTACGAGTGCATTTGTTGCCGCGCATTATAGGCCGTCTAATCTCTATGTCAAACACTTTTTCTAGTAATTTCAACAACTTACCGAAGAAGCCAGATTACAACGTACTACGCAAATAATGGCGGAGAACGGGGGATTCGAACCCCCGACACCCTTTTGAGGTGTACTCCCTTAGCAGGGGAGCGCCTTCGGCCACTCGGCCAGCTCTCCGCAACACGGGGCGTATATTAACCAGCTTCTTCCCCGTTTGCAAACATAAAAAACGATAAAAATTAATGGCTTGGTTCTTCGTCCTTCTCTTTCTTGATGCGCAGGTAGATTTCCTCACGGTGGACGGCCACCTCTTTCGGGGCGTTGACCCCGATACGCACTTGATTTCCTTTGACGCCGAGCACGGTCACGGTGATTTCGCCATCACCAATAATCAGGCTTTCTGCGCACCGACGAGTCAGAATCAACATACCTTTCTCCTCACGCCTTACATTTCAGGGACAACAGTCTGCAAAAAAAAGGCACTCGACCTACAACCAAAAGCGGTCATGGCCTACATGCCTGAGTATTGACTAGCGCGAGCAAAAGAACAGCCTCGGGGTCACGCCATTCAAAAAAACAAAAGGCGCGGTCAGACCGCGCCTTCTGGCAAACGCATCACTCGCCCTGGCGGGCCGGTGCGTCCAGTTCGAAAGCCGTGTGCAGGGCGCGCACAGCCAGTTCCAGGTACTTCTCTTCGATCACTACGGAGACTTTGATTTCCGAAGTCGAGATCATCTGGATGTTGATGCTTTCCTTGGCCAGGGATTCGAACATACGGCTGGCTACGCCTGCGTGAGAGCGCATGCCAACGCCGACGATCGATACCTTGGCGATCTTGGTGTCGCCCACGACTTCACGGGCACCCAGCTCGCCGGCGGTTTTTTCCAGCACGGCTTGTGCCGCCTGGTAGTCGTTGCGGTGCACGGTGAAGGTGAAGTCGGTGGTGTTATCGTGCGCGACGTTCTGCACGATCATGTCGACTTCGATGTTCGCGGCACTGATCGGACCAAGAATCTTGAATGCAACGCCCGGGATGTCTGGCACGCCACGGATGGTCAGCTTGGCTTCATCGCGGTTGAAAGCGATACCGGAAATGATCGGCTGTTCCATGGTTTCCTCTTCATCAATAGTAATGAGGGTGCCCGGACCCTCCTTGAAGCTGTGCAGTACGCGCAGCGGAACGTTGTACTTGCCGGCGAATTCCACCGCACGGATCTGCAACACCTTGGAACCGAGGCTGGCCATTTCCAGCATCTCTTCGAAGGTGATCTTGTCCAGACGCTGAGCCACGGACACCACACGCGGGTCGGTGGTGTAGACACCGTCGACGTCGGTGTAGATCTGGCACTCGTCAGCCTTCAAGGCTGCCGCCAGAGCCACGCCGGTGGTGTCGGAACCGCCACGACCGAGGGTGGTGATGTTGCCGTGCTCGTCGACGCCCTGGAAACCGGCGACAACCACCACGCGACCTGCTTTCAGATCACCGCGAATCTTCTGGTCATCAATCTGCAAGATACGCGCTTTATTGTGCGCGCTATCCGTCAGAATCCGTACCTGGTTGCCGGTGTAGGACACCGCTGGCACACCGCGCTTGATCAGCGCCATGGCCAACAGAGCAATCGTCACCTGCTCACCGGTGGAAACGATCACATCCAGTTCACGAGGAACCGGTTGACCATCACCACTGATTTGCTTGGCCAGATCGATCAGACGGTTGGTTTCGCCGCTCATTGCAGACAGCACAACCACCAGGTCATCGCCGGCATCGCGGAATTTCTTAACCTTGTCGGCAACTTGCTCGATTCTCTCGACGGTGCCGACCGAGGTGCCTCCAAATTTCTGTACGATCAAAGCCATTTCAAAGCCGCCTCTGCCCATGAAGGGCGCCCAAATAATCACTCAAACAGCGTTGCGGCCCGCCACTAGACTACGGGCCGCAAGCACTGCCTTATAAACCCTGCTCTACAAACGGAACGGTCAGCGCCAGTGCTGCGTCCAGAGCGCCGGCGTCGGTACCGCCGCCTTGCGCCATGTCTGGACGACCACCGCCCTTCCCGCCCACTGCCGCAGCGGCTTGCTTCATCAAATCACCGGCTTTGAGTTGGCCAGTCAGGTCTTTGGTTACGCCTGCAACCAGAACGACCTTTTCCTCATGGACACTGCCGAGCAGGATCACTGCGCGGCCGAGTTTGTTTTTCAGTTGATCGACCAGCGCCAGCAGCGCCTTGCCATCCTGACCGTCCAGACGCACGGCCAGCACTTTCACGTCCTTGACGTCCAGCGCCTGGGCCGACAGATCGTCGCCCGCCGCGCTGGCAGCCTTGGCTTGCAACTGCTCGAGTTGCTTCTCCAGCAGACGGTTGCGCTCCAGCACAGCCGACAGCTTGTCGATCAGGTTGTCGCGGCTGCCCTTGACCAGGTTGGCCGCTTCCTTGAGTTGTTCTTCTGCCGCGTTCAAGTAGGCCAGTGCCGCAGCACCGGTGACTGCCTCGATACGACGCACACCCGAAGCCACACCGCCTTCGCTGATGATTTTCAGCAGGCCGATGTCGCCGGTCCGGTTGGCGTGGATACCGCCGCACAGCTCGACGGAGAAATCGCCGCCCATGCTCAGCACGCGCACATTGTCGCCGTACTTCTCGCCGAACAGCGCCATGGCACCTTTCTGCTTGGCGGTTTCGATGTCGGTTTCTTCGGTTTCAACGGCGGAGTTCTTGCGAATCTCGGCGTTGACGATGTCTTCCAGCGCCTTGATCTGTTCTGGCTTGATCGCTTCGAAGTGGCTGAAGTCGAAGCGCAGGCGCTGACTGTCGACCAACGAACCTTTCTGCTGAACGTGGTCGCCCAACACTTTGCGCAATGCAGCGTGCAGCAAGTGGGTAGCCGAGTGGTTCAGCGAAGTGGCGTGACGCACGTCAGCCTCGACGTGAGTTTCCACCGGTGCGCCAACGATCAGACTGCCCGACGCCAGCACGCCGTGGTGCAGGAATGCGCCACCGGTCTTGGTGGTGTCACGCACGTCAAAGCGCGAAGCGCCAGCTTGCAGATAACCACAATCGCCAACCTGACCACCGGATTCGGCGTAGAACGGCGTCTTGTCGAGAACGATCACGCCCTCGTCGCCTTCACTCAAGACATCGACAGACTGGCCATCTTTGTAGATAGCCACGATTTTTGCCGAACCGCTGGTATCGGTGTAGCCGGTGAACTCGGTGGCCACGTCAACCTTGACCAGGGTGTTGTAGTCCAGACCGAACGAGCTGGCCGAACGCGCACGAACACGCTGGGCTTCCATCTCACGTTCGAAACCGATTTCGTCGATGGTCAGCTCGCGCTCACGGGCGATGTCGGCGGTCAGGTCCATCGGGAAACCGTAGGTGTCATACAGCTTGAAAACCACGTCGCCCGGCACCACGGTGCCTTTGAGTTCAGCCAGGTCCTGCTCGAGAATCTTCAGGCCGTGCTCCAAAGTCTTGGAGAACTGCTCTTCTTCGGCCTTGAGTACGCGCTCGATGTTGCTCTGCTGCTTCTTCAGTTCCGGGAAGGCTTCGCCCATTTCGGCGACCAGCGCGGCAACGATCTTGTAGAAGAAGCTACCGGTTGCGCCCAGCTTGTTACCGTGACGGCAAGCACGACGAATGATCCGGCGCAGCACGTAGCCACGGCCTTCATTGGACGGCAGGACGCCGTCGGCGATCAGGAAACCGCACGAGCGGATGTGGTCGGAAACCACCTTCAGCGAAGACTGATCGCCATTTTCACAGCCAATTGCCTCGGCCGACGCGCTCAGCAGGTTCTTGAACAGGTCGATTTCGTAGTTGGAATTGACGTGCTGCATCACCGCACTGATCCGCTCCAGGCCCATGCCGGTGTCGACCGACGGCGCTGGCAACGGATGCAACACGCCATCGGCGGTGCGGTTGAACTGCATGAATACGTTGTTCCAGATCTCGATGTAGCGGTCGCCGTCTTCTTCGGGCGAGCCCGGTGGACCACCCCAGATGTGGTCGCCGTGATCGTAGAAAATCTCGGTGCACGGGCCACACGGGCCAGTATCGCCCATGGTCCAGAAGTTGTCGGAAGCGTATGGCGCACCCTTGTTGTCGCCGATGCGGATCATGCGCTCGACCGGTACGCCGATTTCTTTGGTCCAGATGTCATACGCTTCATCGTCCGAGGCGTAGACGGTGACCCAGAGTTTTTCCTTCGGCAGCTTCAGAACACCGGTCAGGAAGGTCCAGGCGAAGGTAATCGCGTCGTGCTTGAAGTAGTCACCGAAGCTGAAGTTACCAAGCATTTCGAAGAACGTGTGGTGACGAGCGGTATAACCGACGTTTTCCAGGTCACTGTTCTTGCCGCCGGCACGCACGCATTTCTGGCTGCTGGTGGCGCGGGTATACGCGCGTTTTTCCTGGCCCAGGAAGCAGTCCTTGAACTGGTTCATCCCCGCGTTGGTGAACAGCAGGGTTGGGTCGTTGCCCGGAATCAAAGAGCTGGAGGCTACACGGGTGTGGCCTTGCTCTTCGAAGAAGCGAAGGAAGGCTTCACGGATTTCTGCGCTTTTCATTAGGTTCTTCCACGGAGGCTGCGGCCAAAGGCCTGTTCGAAACGTCAACAGACGAAACGACGGCAAAGGGCCGCATTATATCGGCCCTGCGCGCGGGGTACAGCGTGTTTATACGATAGAAACGGTCAATTGGACGGCTAACGCTATCACTTACGGGAAAAGTCGACGAATGTCGCGACGACCTGCTCGATTTGCGCACGGCTGACGTCCATGTGCGTGACCATGCGCAGACGTGCGGCGGCACTGAGCTTGACCCCACGTTCGGCGGCAAATGCCTTGAGCGCCTCGGCCCTGTCGCCCATCGCTACATAGACCATGTTGGTTTGCACCGGCTCGACCTCAAACCCCGCCGCGCGCAGGCCTTCGGCCAGCAATTGTGCATTGGCGTGATCGTCGGCCAGACGCTGGACGTTGTTGTCCAGTGCATACAGGCCCGCCGCCGCCAGAATCCCGGCCTGACGCATACCGCCGCCCACCATCTTGCGCAAGCGCCGTGCCTTGGCGATCAATTCAACCGAGCCGCACAACACCGAGCCCACCGGCGCGCCCAAGCCTTTGGACAGGCACACCGAGACGGAATCGAAATGCTGAGTAATCTCCCGCGCATCGACACCCAGTTTCACTGCCGCGTTGTACAGCCGCGCGCCGTCCAGGTGCAGTTGCAAGCCATGTTCGCGGGTAAAGCTGCGGGCGCGGGCCAGATATTCCAGCGGCAGGACCTTGCCCTGCATGGTGTTTTCCAGCGCCAGCAGGCGGCTACGGGCGAAGTGGAAATCATCGGGTTTGATGGCTGCCGCGACCTGATCCAGGTCCAGCGAGCCATCGGCCTGCACTTCCAGCGGCTGCGGCTGGATCGAGCCGAGTACCGCCGCGCCGCCACCTTCGTACTTATAGGTGTGGGCTTGCTGGCCGACGATGTACTCGTCACCACGCTCGCAATGCGCCATCAACCCCAGCAGATTGCTCATGGTGCCAGTCGGAACAAACAGCGCCGCAGCAAAACCCAACCGTTTTGCCAATTCGGCTTCCAGACGATTGACCGTCGGATCTTCGCCATAAACGTCGTCACCGGTGGCGGCGGTAGCCATCGCGTCGAGCATGCCGGCGGTGGGTTGGGTGACTGTGTCGCTGCGAAGATCGATAACGCTCATGAATCTGGCCTCGGTAAGCAGGGGAATATCCCTTTCAGGAAGGAGTTACTGCGGTCATACCGATGAATAATCAACCCTTGATCGTAGAAAAGGCGAGTCGATTCAACGAAAAAGTCGATGGCAATCATCTGAAAGCATCAATGCGCATGTAGGAAATATGTGTTAAAAACGCTGCGCCGCCAAACATTCCGGCGGCAAAAACGTTCTCAGGGCGGGGTGCAACTCCCCACCGGCGGTAATTGCGCGCAATGCGCATAGCCCGCGAGCGCTTGTCGCAGCACGGCTTCGGCGGTGATTGGCGGCAAGGTCAGCAGACCCGGTGTGATCCCGGGGCCGACGGTCATAGTCCGGATGAAGAGAGAACGGGATTATCGCCAGAGGGCCGTTCGCAGGCATTCATGCCGGCGTGCATACCCTCAAATCCCATTCGATTCATAACGCCCTGTTTTTCACACAAACAGGAGTCAGAACATGCAACCCACCGCAATCGACAGCAAAAGCAAAAACCATCAGGGCGAGCGCGTTGCGTTCATTCAGGCCTGCTGGCACAAGGATATTGTCGACCAGAGCCGTAAAGGCTTCGTCGCCGAAATGATTGCCCAGGGTTATCAAGAGTCCGACATCGATTTCTTCGAAGTCGGCGGCGCTTTCGAAATGCCTTTGCACGCCAAGTTGCTGGCCAAGACTGGTCGATATGCCGGCATCGTCGCGGCCGCGCTGGTGGTGGACGGCGGGATCTACCGCCACGAGTTCGTCGCCCAGTCAGTGGTCAGCGGCCTGATGCAGGTTCAGTTGGAAACCGAAGTGCCGGTGTTCTCGGTGTCCCTGACCCCGCATCACTTCCATGCTGGTGAAGAACTGCATCACAAGTTCTTCTTTGAGCATTTCGTGCATAAAGGTCAGGAAGCGGCGAAGACGTGTGCGGATACCCTGAGCAAGATTCGTGCGTTTCGTCGTACGGAGCCGCGTGCGGTAGCTGTCTGACACCAAACCGAAACCTGTAGGAGCTGACGAGTGCAACGAGGCTGCGATCTTTTGATCTGAAAGAACAAGATCAAAAGATCGCAGCCTTCGGCAGCTCCTACAGGGACTGTGTCAGGCCAAGTTTTCGTCGGTAGTCGGCACGATCAGGATGCCGGCGCGCAGGCCGTTCTTCACCTTGGGGTTCGGGAAGATGATCCGGGCGCCCTCTTCTTCGATGATCCAGCGGGTATTGGCGATGTCTTCCGCCAGCAGATAACCCACGTCCAACTCAGAAAAGTTCTCGATATCCGCCGGCAGGTTCAGGCGGAAGCTATCGCTGTGCTTGATGATTTCCCGTGCCACGCTGAACAACTGCAAACCGTCCAGCGCCGCGTCGGTCAATTCCGGCTCGGTGCCTTCGATGATTTGCTTGAGGCGGTTTTCCAGCAGCGAAACGTTGACCCCGGCGTTCTGCCCGAACGGCCGAGCCTTGCCCAATTCCAGGG
This sequence comes from Pseudomonas sp. SDO5591_S426, assembly GCF_054070755.1. NCBI lineage: Bacteria > Pseudomonadati > Pseudomonadota > Gammaproteobacteria > Pseudomonadales > Pseudomonadaceae > Pseudomonas > Pseudomonas sp. SDO5591_S426. The sequence goes on from NZ_JBSVXD010000061.1 coordinate 10,860, forward strand.
TGAAAGCCTCGGCGCCGAGCTTGTCATAAGTGTAGGAACTGAAAACGATGGACGGTTTGTTCTGCAACAACACCGCTTCCATGCCTGCTGCCCGCAGGCGGGCCAGTTCCTGACGCGAATGCTGGCGATCTTCCTTCCACGGGTACAAGGCGAACTGCTCGATTTTCGAACCGCGAATCGCGGTGTGCAGATCGTAGTGCAGGCGCTGACGATCCGGCAGGCTGAAGAAACTCGCCGCCAGCCGCTCCAGTTCACAAGCACGCAGGGCTTCGGAGCCGCTGCTTTGTTCGTGACGGCCATTGAACAATCGATTGACGTCCTGCTCGACGAAACGCTCGCCTTTGCGAATCGCCTCGGGGTTGCCGAACAGGAACAGAATACGTGCGCGCGGCTTGAGGTCGCCGCGGGCGATGTCGTGCAACAGGCGATCAAGCAACTCGATCGGCGCTGTTTCATTGCCGTGGATCCCAGCTGAAAGCAGCAGGTCCAGGCCGTTGTCGCGGGCTTCAGGTGGCCGGACTTCCAGCGCACCTTCGCTCAACCAGCGCATCCGCACGCCTTCGACAGTCAGTTGAGTCTTCTCCGCCGGTTCGCGGCCGGCGAGGGTCAGTTCAAGCAGTTTGCCGAGGGCGAGCATAGAGCGTTTTCCTTAGTGGTCGTGATTGCAATCCGGGCCGTGAACGTGATCCTCGTCGTCGCCGAGGTCAGCCGGTTCCATCTCCAGTTGCAGACTTACCAGATTAGTCGCCAATGGGCGCAGCAGCAGGTTGGCGTATTCGGCGTCGCCTTCTTCAACGTCCACGCCGATCAGCAACTGGCCACGGCCGTCCTGCTGGATCCACAGCTCTTTGCCTTGCCACATGACTGCGACACGGGTGCAGGAAGTTTCCAGTTGCGTGCCGTCGGTGTCTTCAAGGATCAGCTGCAGGGTATCGCTCATGTGTTTACGCTCTCGTTTGAGATGAAGCGGCGCGCTGCCATGCGAGGCAACGCGCCGTCGATCAATTGATCTGGAATGGATAAACCGCGCCCAGTTTAAGGATTTGCGTCAGTTCATCCAGTGCCGTCCGGCACTCAAGCAGCAATTGCGGGTCCGCGAGATCGTTTTCGGTCATGCGGTCGCGGTAGTGCTTCTCGACCCATTCGGTCAGAGTGCCGTACAACGGTGCGGTCATGATAACCCCTTGATTGACCGCCGCCAGTTCGGTTTCGTTGAGCGCGACGCGCAACCTCAGGCAAGCAGGGCCACCGCCGTTCTGCATGCTCTGCTTCAAATCGAAGACTTTCACTTCGCGGATCAGGCCGCCGGAGCTGGTCAAACCCTGCAGGTATTGCCAGACGCGCTCGTTGCCACGGCATTCTTCCGGCACGATCAACAGCATGGAGCCGTCAGGACGCGACAGCAGTTGGCTATTGAACAGGTAGGAACGAACCGCGTCTTCCACGGTTACCGCGGAACGCGGAACGCAGACGGACTGAAATTTCCCACCGACTTTGGCGAGTTTGCTTTGCAGTTCAGCGAGCATCTGCTCGGTCTCGAGGAACGCGTCCTCGTGATAGAACAACACTTCACCGTTACCCACAGCGATTACATCGTTGTGGAACACGCCCTGATCGATCACCGAAGGGTTCTGCTGGGCGTAGACCACGCCGTCATCGCTCAAGCCATGCAGGCGAGCAACGGCTTGGGACGCTTCAAGAGTCTGGCGCGCCGGGTACTTCTGCGGTGCCGGGTAGCGGGTGTCGAACGCACTGCGACCGAACACGAAGAACTCGACACCGGCTTCGCCGTACTCACGGCAGAAACGCGTGTGGTTGGCCGCGCCTTCGTCACCGAATTGCGCCACGGCCGGCAAGGCGGCGTGGTGCGCGAAGTGCTTCTGATCGGCGAACATCGCCCCCAGCACGCGGCTGGTGGTCGGGTGCTCGATGCTGCGGTGATATTTGCAGTTGAGGTTGGCGGCGGTGAAATGTACGCGACCGTCCGCCGTGTCGGCGCTCGGGCTGACGGTGGCGGCGTTGGCCACCCACATGCTCGATGCCGAGCAACTGGCGACCAGCAATGGCATCGCTTCCTTGGCGGCGCGTTCGATCACTTGAGCGTCGGTGCCGCTGAAGCCCAGGCGGCGCAGTGCAGCCACATCCGGGCGCTCTTGCGGCGCCAGCACGCCTTGCTGAAAGCCCATTTCCATCAACGCTTTCATCTTCGCCAGGCCTTGCAGCGCGGCTTCCTTCGGATTCGAAGACTGTTGGCTGTTGCTCTGGGACGCGACGTTGCCGTAGGACAGGCCGCCGTAGTTATGGGTCGGCCCCACTAGACCGTCAAAATTGACTTCATAGGATTTCATCAGCGAGGCTCCACGAGAATTCTGTTGTTATAGGCTTCAAGTAACTATTCAGGGTGACCGCGGCGCGGCCATCGCGGGCAAGCCCGCTCCCACAGGTTCAGCGGAGTTCACACATTTTGTGTTCGACGCAGGACCTGTGGGAGCTGGCTTGCCAGCGATTGACATCACGCCATTTTCACGCCAGGCGTGAGGGACGCAGGCAACACCAGGCTCGGCGTTTCCAGCGAGGCCACCGGGTACGCGCAGTAATCCGCCGCGTAGTAGGCACTGGCGCGATGGTTGCCCGAGGCGCCGACGCCGCCGAATGGCGCGCTGCTCGCGGCACCGGTCAGTTGCTTGTTCCAGTTGACGATACCGGCGCGGCTTTCCAGCCAGAATTGCTGGTAGCGCGCTTCGGAATCAGACAGTAGGCCAGCCGCCAGACCGTAGGCGGTGTCGTTGGCTTCTGCGATCGCCGCTTCAAAATCAGCGTAGCGGATCACTTGCAGCAACGGGCCGAACAGCTCTTCGTCAGGACGATCGGCCACAGCGCTCACGTCCAGAATGCCGGGAGTCAGCAACGCCGACTGGGCTTGCGGCTGGGTCATTTCCAGCAGCGCAACGGCGCCGTTGGCCAGCAAATGTTCCTGCGCATCCATCAACGCTTTCGCCGCGCCAAGGGAAACTACCGAGCCCATGAACGGCGCTGGTTGCTGATCGAAAGCACCGACTTCAATGGTTGAGCTGACCGCCACCAGCCGCGCCAGCAACGAGTCACCCCAGGCACCTTGCGGCACCAGCAAGCGGCGGGCACAGGTGCAACGCTGGCCGGCAGAAATGAAGGCCGACTGAATGATGGTGTACACGGCGGCATCCAGATCGGCGACCTGATCGACCACCAGCGGATTGTTGCCGCCCATTTCCAACGCAAGGATCTTGTCCGGGCGACCGGCGAATTGCTGGTGCAGGTGATTGCCGGTGCGGCTGGAGCCGGTGAAGAACAGGCCGTCAATGCCCGGGTTCGCCGCTAGGGCGATACCGGTTTCACGAGCGCCTTGCAGCAGGTTCAACACGCCCGCTGGCAGGCCGGCTTCGATCCAGCACTTGACCGTCAGCTCGGCGACTTTCGGCGTCAGCTCGCTTGGCTTGAACAGCACACTGTTACCGGCCAGCAGCGCCGGCACGATGTGACCGTTCGGCAAGTGGCCAGGGAAGTTGTAAGGGCCAAACACCGCCACCACACCGTGTGGCTTGTGGCGCAGCACAGCGGTGGCGTCGCCCAATGGGCCGCTCTTCTCGCCGGTGCGTTCTCGGTAGCTCTGCACCGAGATCGCAATCTTGTTGACCATGCTGGTGACTTCGGTCGCGGCTTCCCACAAAGGTTTGCCGGTTTCTTCACCGATGGTGCGTGCCAGTTCGTCGGCGTTGTTTTTCAACGCGGCGGCGAAGGCTTCCAGCATCGAGATACGCTCTTCCAGCGTGCGGCGAGCCCAGCCCGGAAACGCCTGACGCGCCGCTTGCACAGCCGATTCGACCTGATCAGTGGTGGCGCCAGTCCCGGACCACAGCACTTGCTGGGTCACCGGGTTCAACGACTCAAAGACTTCGCCCTGACCGGCCAGCCATTCACCTGCAATGTATAGCGACTTCATTATTTCGACTCCCGAGCAGCGGACAACGGAACGGCGCGCACCTGATCGCCGGCGTTGAGTTGAAGACGTTTGGCGGTCTGCGGGTCGACCACCAGCGTGCCGGCGGCGAAGCGTGCCGGTGCGGCGGTGATCCGGCAGTCTTCGCGCTTGCGGTTGTGAATGATGAATGGCGTGGCATCGTCACCCGGTGTGCCGATGGCCAGCACCAGCGCCTGGCTGTCGCGTACCGCGCGAATTTTGCCGGTTTCGCATTCGATCGCCGGGCCGGCGTCGAAGATGTCGACGTAGCCTTGATAGCTGAAGCCTTCGCTCTTGAGCATCGACAACGCCGGCTCGGTGTCCGGGTGAACCTGACCGATCACGTTGCGCGCATCCGGCGACAGGAAGCAGGTGTACAGTGGGAATTTCGGCATCAGTTCGGCGATGAACGCCTTGTTGCCCACACCGGTCAGGTAGTCGGCCTGGCTGAATTCCATTTTGAAGAAGTGCCGGCCCAGGCTTTCCCAGAACGGCGAACGGCCGGCGTCATCGGACACGCCGCGCATCTCGGCAATGATCTTGTTGCCGAACAGTTGCGGGAATTCGGCGATGAACAGCATCCGCGCCTTGGACAGCATGCGGCCGTTGAGGCCAGTGCGGTAATCGGCGTGCAAGAACAGCGAGCACAGCTCGGAGTTACCGGTCAGGTCGTTGGCCAGGAACAGCGTCGGGATTTCGCGGTAGATGTTCAGCTCTTGCGAGGCACTGACCGTCAAACCGACGCGGAAGTTGTACCAAGGCTCACGCAGACCGACGGCGCCGGCTATGGCAGAAATGCCCACCACGCGACCGTCGTCGTCTTCGAGCACGAACAGGTAGTCCGCATCGCCCCGCCCGGCTTCGCCGCGAAAGGTCTTCTCGGCCCAGCCGACCCGATGGGCCAGCCGTTCTTCGTTGGCCGGCAATGTGGTCAGGCCGGTGCCGGTGCTGCGGGCCAGGTCGATCAGAGCGGGTAAATCGCTGCTGCGTACGGGACGAACGATCATGCTATCTCCTCAAACGGGCCGCTTGCGCCACCCGTGAAACTTCGCTGCTTTCTATACAAGCAATCAGGCCAGGCAGGCGTTAAACCGCTACCAGGCGCACGCTGGCACCTTCGCCGACGCCCAGGGCTTCGGCCGCTTCCAGATCCAGGGTCACGGGTTTGCCCGGCGCGTAATCGAGCTCGAGCATGACCGCGCGGTAATCCTGCAACTGCGCGTTGGCCACCAGGTACTGACGACCGACACCTTTGACCGGCTCGCCGATTTTCACCGGCACCACACGGCTCTGGGCGATCGAACGGATCCCCGAGACACGGGCGTGCAAGGTCGGGCCACCGTCGAAAATGTCGATGTAGTGATCGGTCTCGAAGCCTTCGCGCATCAGGATGTCGAAGGTGATCTGCGCCCGTGGATGCACCTGGCCCATGGCTTCTTGCGCGGAGTCCGGCAGCAGTGGCACGTAGATCGGGTAATGCGGCATCAATTCGGCGAGGAACGTACGGCTTTTCAAGCCACACAGACGCTCGGCTTCGGCGTAGTTGAGGTCGAAGAAGTTGCGACCGATGGCATCCCAGAATGGCGAGTCACCGTTTTCATCGCTGTAACCGACGATCTCGGTCACCACGGAATCAGCAAAACGCTCTGGGTGGCTGGCGACGAACAGCAAGCGGCCGCGGGAGTTGAGCTCCGACCACGGCGAACCCACCAGGTCGCGCTGCACGTAGAAACTGGTCAGCAAGCTGTTGCCGGTCAGGTCGTGGCACTGCGAGAGCACGTGGATCTTGTTGTGAATCTTCAGCTCGCGGGAAGCATGCACGAAGGTTTCGTTGCGGAAGCTGTAGAACGGCTCGGAATAACCGGCCGATGCGACGATCGCCGAGCAACCAACCAATTTCCCGGTGGTGCTGTCTTCGAGGACGAAGAAATAGCTCTCTTCACCGTTGAAGCTCACTTCGGCGGCGAACGAGGCTTCGCTCGCGGCGATCTTGTCGCTCAGGCGTTCAACGTCATCCGGCAAGGAAGTGACACCAATCGGGCTGTCCGCAGCCAGACGCTGTACCTCGCCCAGATCAGCCATTTGCGCGGGGCGCATCACCAGCATGGTGTCACTCCTTTCTCTTATAAATTCACAGAAAAAACACCGAACCCTGTGGGAGCGGGCTTGCCCGCGATGGCGTCCTGTCAGAAAACAATGAAGTCGGCTGTCAGTCCCTCATCGCGGGCAAGCCCGCTCCCACAGGAATTGTGCCCGGTATCAAAATTTGGGTTCGACGCCTGAAAAGTCAGGCGTCGAAGGGTCTATCAGGCTTGGGTCAGTTTTACTGCGGCACGTTCGAAGCGGTCCAGACCGGCATCGATATCGGCGTCTTCCACCACCAGGCTCGGGGCAAAGCGCACCACGTCCGGGCCGGCTTGCAGGATCATCAGGCCTTCTCGCTCAGCGGCGTTGAAAATATCCTTGGCCTTGCCTTTCCAGGCATCACTCAGCACGCAGCCGATCAACAGGCCCATACCGCGGACCTGGGTGAAGAGGCCGTATTTCTCACCGATCTGCTCAAGGCGCGCCTTGAACTTGTCGTGCTTGGCGTTGACGCCGGCCAGCACTTCAGGGGTGTTGACCACGTCGATCACTGCTTCCGCGACCGCACACGCCAGCGGGTTGCCGCCGTAAGTGGTGCCGTGGGTGCCGACGACCAGATGTTTGGCCAGGTCTTCGGTGGTCAGCATCGCGGCGATCGGGAAACCGCCACCCAGGCTCTTGGCGCTGGTCAGGATGTCCGGGATCACGCCGTAATGCTGGTAGGCAAACAGATGGCCGGTACGGCCCATGCCGGTTTGCACTTCGTCGAAGATCAGCAGCGCGTTGTTCGCGGTGCAGAGGTCGCGGGCGCCTTGCAGGTATTCGAGTTCAGCCGGGATCACACCGCTTTCGCCCTGGATCGGCTCCAGTACTACCGCGCAAGTCTTGTCGGAAACGGCGGCTTTCAGCGCGGCCAGATCGTTGTACGGGACGTGGGTGATACCGGTGATTTTCGGACCGAAGCCATCGGAGTACTTCGACTGGCCACCGACGTTGACGGTGAACAGCGTACGACCGTGGAAGCTGTTGAGCGCGGCGATGATTTCGTACTTCTCGCTGCCGAAACGGTCGAAACCGACACGACGGGCCAGCTTGAACGCGGCCTCGTTGGCTTCGGCGCCGGAGTTGCAGAAGAACGCACGCTCGGCAAACGTGGCGTCGATCAGCTTATGGGCCAGGCGCAGGGCAGGCTCATTGGTGAACACGTTGGACACGTGCCACAGCTTGTTGGCCTGCTCGGTCAAGGCACCGACCAGCGCCGGATGCGCATGGCCCAGAACGTTTACGGCAATCCCGCCGGCGAAGTCGATCAGCTCGCGACCGGACTGGTCCCAAACGCGGGAACCGGCGCCACGCACTGGAATGAATGCGGCAGGCGCGTAGTTGGGAACCATTACCTGGTCGAAATCGGCGCGTTCTACCGCAGCGTGATCAACGGACATCGGAGTCTCCTGAAGAGGAACACTCGCCTGAAACTGGCGAGCGATGGGGGGATTGTAAGGACAGTTTTCAGCCCGGCCTTGCCGCCAAGCGACAACTTCTTATAGCGCAAACCCCGGATTTTCCCGGGTTTACAGCAGTGCGACATATAGGGTCGCAAAGGCGCAGTTTAACTGGCGGGGAGCGTTTGCGGCAGGCTTGCTTCGCTGTAACTCATGGCGATCAGGCAAGTGCGGTAAATATGTACCGCACATCGTCCACGTTCGCGGGTTTTCCTAGGGGCCTATCAAACACCGACGGCCACCTTATCCGCATGAACACCGAATCCACCGCCATTGTCGCTTCCGATGCTTCCACGCCGGACGCTCATGTTCAGCATCTGCAGAATGTCATTCCGCTCTGGCTCCGCCAGGCGGCGCCTCATCGGCGTGAAGCGCTGCGCACCATCACACCTGCGCGAGCGGACGGACTTAAGGACGCGCCGCCACATCATCATGCCGAACTGGGCAGGCTCATTGCCCGTCAGGCGTCCAGCCAGAATCAGGTCGACAAGACACTGGCGAAGCTGCAGAACCCCGCCGATTTTGCTGAAGCGCTACTCAAAGCCGAACTCAAGACCCGTTTCGGCCTGGAGCTGGACGTTCGCGAAACCTTTCTGCGTCTTTATATACCCACGCGCTTGCCCTGGTTGCGGATGAAGTCCGGGGCCGCTCGCATCTGGACGGTGTCACTGCTGGACGCGGCGCTGCACAACTTCGAAAACGCAGAAACCCTCGACGACGCCTTCGAACCTGCCTCGACTTACATCACGGCGCCCTCCTCCATCGGGCAATTCAGAACCTTGCCGCAGATCCAGGAAAAAATGCCCATTCCGGCGTTTACCCGTCTGTGCCGGGAACTCGATATTGGCCAGCGCTATAAAACCTATCTGGAAGCCAATCTGGGCATTAGCAATCCCGTGGTCGCAGCGGCATTGCAATCCAAAATCCGTGAAGGCCAGCGAACAGCGCTGAGCGCTGCCCTGCACATGGCACAGATGCAAAACCTGTTGGCCGGCGACGCATACGATCTGATCCGCGGCCTGCTCGACACATCGGCGTCTGGACGTTCGCGAGGTCAGTCGTGGGGTTGTCATGACCTGACACTCATGAACGCCCGCCTTACCGGCATCCTGCTGTTTGCGCCAGACCTCGAACGTGCGCAAGGCGTGGTCAGGGTGGTGGCTTACATTCCTGGCGACCCTGAACATCCGATCAAGCAATACCCTTCGTCCGCCGCATTCGCCGAAGAGTTGAGCCAGCGACTGCGCAACCCCGACTATCAACAATTTTTCAGCCGTTTCATCGCCCATAAAGATAGAGGCCATTTCTTCGCGCAACTGAACAATCAGCTGGCACCTATCACCTGGCAGCCCGTGCAGCCAGGCGATCCGCGACCGACCTGGAGAGATGCGCCGAACCCGCGTCCCGACCTGCATCTGGTGGCAACGCCGATCAAGGGTCAACTATGGACGCATTTCTATCAATGCCAGCTCGACAAGATCCTCAACGATGCACGCGTGATTGCGGTCTCCACCGCAACGGTCGACCAGAAAGCCCGATGGGCGCTTTGGGATTCCTTCGCGGAAATTGCCTCGGCACTGCTCAACGCTGCGGCGTTCATTGCCCTGCCATTCGTGCCGTTTCTCGGTGAAGCAATGCTGGCCTACGTGGCCTACCAGATGCTCGATGAAACCTTCGAAAGCGTGGTCGACTGGGCGCAGGGACAGACTCGCGAGGCTTTCGGGCACTTCATGGGGGTCGTTGAAACTGCGGTGCAGTTGGGGGCATTTGCAGCAGGTGGCGCCATTGTCGCCAGCGAATTTCGAGCGTTGCTGCCTCGGGAAATCGTTCAGTTCTTCGACAGCTTCGACGCGGCAAAAAAACCGAACGGCGAAACTCGCTACCGACGGCACGATCGCGTCACCGAACCGCAGCTCATCGCCCCGGACACCGCGCAGCTACCGCCGTTGCAAGCGGACACACTCAAACGCTTTAGGATCGATCACGACATTCAAACCTTCATTGAGCAAATCGGCAGCGAACAGGCGGATGACTATCTGAAAGCCGACCCCGTGACGCAGCTCGAATTACTTCATGAGAACGGCTACTGGCCCGCCGACAAAGGCCTGCGCTTGATCGATGGCTCAGCGCAAAATCTTTGGCAAAGCCCATCGCCTGATGTCCCGCTCCTGCTGCTGGATATCACACGCCTCAATGACGGTGACTTGCTCAAGTCTTTTCTCCTGGCTTTGTCAGAAACCGAAACAAAGACGTTGATGGGCGAGGCGTTCGGCCTGCCCTCTCCACGCCTCGAAGACCGTACCGACAACCTGCGCCGCACGCTGGCGCAACTGGCTCAGCGCAAGCGAAAAAGCCTGTTCGAGCAGCGCTACCGAAAACTCGAGCGCGGCGCACGTGCGGAGGTACAAACCCTGATCGACGCCGAACCTGGCTTGCCAACCAGCGTCGCGCAGGCCATTGCGGGCACGGCGGATGAACTGGAACTTCAGCAGCTGAAAAACGGCAGGATTTCCCCGCGACTCTCGGAACTGAGCCAAGAGGCAGGGTTGCAAGTGCGGGTGACACGCGCCTACGAAGGACTTGAATTGCCGTCCACCGAGGACAACCTTGATACCGACCGATTGGCGCTGCACACACTGGCAAACTTGCCGGGCTGGACTGGAGAGACCCGACTGGAGCTGCGCCACTACAGCCACGAAGGTGCACTGATCGACAGCCTCGGCAACGCCGACGCGCCCGTACGCAAGGTGCTGGTACTCAGCGAAGAAGGTTCGTATCAAGCCTATGACCACCATGGAGAAGAACTCAGCGGCCTGAATACGCTCTACGCCAACCTGCTCCAGGCATTGCCGGACAGTGAGCGTACAGCACTGAATATCCATATCGGTGAAAGCGAACGCCTCAAACAACTGATTCGCCAACATGCCTTGAGCCACGATGAAATGCGTGTCTTGCTGGCTGGATACCCCAATCTCAAACCCGCCTACGACCCGCAGGTCATGCGGTTGCTGGGCGGTGGCGACGGTTATCATCGGATACCGTTCAATACGCCCACACTACAATCCCGAGCCCAGACGCTGTTTCCTCATTTATCCGGGCAAGAACTCGAGTCTTTTGTCGTTCGTCTGCAACGACACCCGAGCGGACCACGGGCAGAATTGCATCGACTCAATATTCAACACACGCAACTCGTCGAACACTTGTCTGCCTGGCGCGATGAAATTCCGCTGTTTATCCCCGATAACGAAATCAGACTCACCACTGAACAATTCGCTACCCAAAAACAGATTCGCCAACAGTTCATCATCGATCTGCTGGACTGCTGGCGCCGACAATGGACACTTCCAGAAAACGGGTTTGAAAGGGTCGACTTCGACTTCTTCCAACCGGTCATCGGTGAGCTGCCTCAACTGAGCGCTGACTTCAGTGGCGTGACATCGTTGAGACTCGCAGGCAGCAAGGCCACACGAGGAATGCATGCATTTCTGAATGGTTTTCCTGGATTGCGCGAGCTGAAACTACGTTACTTCGACTTGGCTCGCCTTCCGGACAACCTTTCTAAGTTGCCACTCAACCAACTGATTCTCACCGATTGCGCAGTCACCCTCAGCCCCGAGAGCCACGCCACGCTCGCCGGCTTACATGAGCTGACGATACTTGATCTGTACAAGAATCCATTGGGCCTGATACCCGACATCGGGGGCATGCCCGACTTGAACTACGTCGACTTGTCACACACCGGCATCACGGGTTTTCCAGATGAGTTGTTGAGCCGCCCGCACCTACGCACCGCGCTGCTCAACGACAACCAGATCAGAGAATTGCCCAACGCTCTTTTCACACTGCAACGCAGCACCCAGGAAGGTTTCGATCTGGGTAACAACCCGCTTTCAACGGCGACTCGCGAACGTATCAAACAACACTTTCAGCAAACGCACCAAGACTTCGGCATTTACGCCGAAGACGCAGACATCAATCGCACTCAAGCGCTTTACCCAATGATGGATAAAGAAGAGGCCAGCAAATTCGTGTTTCTGCTACCCGGCACCCTGACCGAGGGACGAATCGCACTGACTCGCCTGGAAGCCGAACTCACAACCCTTGAAAACGATCTCGCCGCCTGGACTGCCGATATTCCTGCCGTCCACCCGCACAGCAGTCAACCGTTCAATGCGCAGCAACTGCTCATCGAACACTCGACACGGGACGAATTCAAACAGTTGGTATTGCGTTGTTGGCGTCGGGAAACTCAACCGGATGACTTCAGCGATTTGATGGAAACGACCTACGACCTGAGCGCAGATACCCTCGTTACCGGAGACTTGCCAGCACTGAACGCGGACTTCAGTCATGTCGCGCTGCTTTATTTGAACAGCGACAGTGGCCTGACCGCTGGCGTTACGCGATTTCTGGAATGCTTTCCAAATCTCAAGACCATCAACATTCGCCGCTTTAGCCTGGATGATCTGCCGGAGGCAATCTTCAGGATGAGTCGATTGAAGTCGCTCAGTCTCCCCGATTGCAATATCACCCTGAGCGCGAAAAGCGTGCTGAGCCTGACCGAAATGACTAGCCTGGAATTCATCGACTTGAGCGGAAATCCCCTAGCGCTTGCTCCGGATGTCAGCCAGATGATGGACTTGGCCACGCTGCAACTGGACAACTGCGGTCTCACTGAACTGCCGCCCGGCCTGCTGCAAAGCAAAAGCCTGGAAACGGCAGACCTGAGCGGCAACGCGATTACTCGGGTACCCAGCGATATTCTGGAACTCCCCATGGAGATCGCCGAAAGCATTGACCTGCGCGGTAATCCGTTTTCCGAAGAAGGCCTGAAAGTTCTGGTTGAGTACTTCAGGCTGACCAACATCGACTTCGGTGTTCAAGCAGTGATCGAGCGGGTGGAGTTGGAGGTGTCGACGTCCGAGGCATCAGACGCCGAAGATTGATCAACCTCGCTCGGAAGGCACCGACGACAATTCGAACGGGCTGCTGCTGCGCCGCTGGTTGCGATCTTCCCGCGGCGTGGCACCGAAGAAATTGCGATAGGCGCTGGAGAAATGCGGCCCCGAGGAGAAGCCACAGGACAGGCCGATCTGAATGATCGACTTGCTGGTTTGCATCAACATCTGCCGGGCCTTGTTCAGGCGCAGTTCCAGGTAATACTGGCTCGGCACGCGGTTGAGGTATTGCTTGAAGATGCGCTCAAGCTGCCGACGGGACACGCACACGTGCTGGGCGATTTCGTCGGTGGTCAGCGGTTCTTCGATATTGGCTTCCATCAGCAACACCGCTTGGGTGAGCTTCGGATGGCTGGAGCCGAGGCGGTTTTGCAACGGGATGCGCTGGCGTTCGCCGCCTTCGCGGATGCGCTCGACCACCAGTTCCTCCGAGACCGCACCGGCCAGTTCAGCACCGTGATCACGGGCCAATACCGCCAGCAGCAAGTCGAGTACCGACATGCCGCCACACGCGGTCAGGCGATCGCGATCCCAGTCGAACAGATGACTGGTGGCGATGACTTTCGGGAAGCGCTCGGCGAAATCGTCCTGCCAGCGCCAGTGCACGGCAGCGCGATAACCGTCGAGCAAACCCAGTTGCGCCAACGGATAGACACCGGCCGACAGACCACCAATCACGCAACCGGAACGCACCAGTTGCTTGAGCGCGCTGCTGAGCGCCGGCGCCAATGTGGCTGGTGGCTCGTCAGCGAGCAGGAACAGTTTCTGGAAGTTTTCGAGCTTGCCGGTCCAGGCTTCACCGGGCAATTGCCATTCGCCTTCGGCCGGCGGTTCGGCTTGCAGGAACGACAGTTCGTAGACAACGTCCGGATGCACACGCTGGGCAACGCGCAAGGCCTCCTCAGCCAGCGCAAGCGTCAGTGCTTTAGTGCTGGGCCAAATCAGGAAACCAATTCGATGGGCAGTCATGGCGGGCAATCCGAAACGAACAACAGTGATGAAGGCATGGGCCAATGCTAGCCCGTAAATGAACGCAAATCTTCAAACCAGCAACGATCCCTTGTGGGAGCTGGCTTGCCAGCGATGGCGGTCTGTCTGTGCAAGAGATGCAAGCTGACCCACCGCGATCGCTGGCAAGCCAGCTCCCACAGGGATTGGGGGTCAGCTTCTAAGTTGCGAAGCATGCACTATCCCGGTGCACAACGGCAGCCCTGATTACTTCAAGCTACCGGACAGGAATTGCTGCAGACGTTCGGATTGCGGGTTCACCAGCACTTCGCGCGGGTTGCCGCTTTCTTCGACCACACCTTTGTGCAGGAACACCAACTGGTTCGACACTTCACGGGCGAAGCCCATTTCGTGGGTCACCACAACCATGGTCCGGCCTTCCTGGGCCAGGGCCTGCATGACCTTCAGCACGTCGCCAACCAGTTCCGGGTCGAGCGCCGACGTCGGTTCGTCGAACAGCATCACCTCAGGCTCCATCGCCAGCGCACGGGCAATCGCTACGCGCTGTTGTTCGCCGCCGGACATGTGGCCCGGGTAGGCGTCTTTGCGATGGGCGACACCCACCTTGTTCAGGTAGTGCTCAGCCTTGTCGCGTGCTTCGGCCTTGGAGACGCCGAGTACGTGCACCGGCGCTTCCATGATGTTTTCCAGCGCAGTCATGTGCGACCACAGGTTGAAATGCTGGAACACCATCGACAGGCGCGAACGCATGCGTTGCAGCTGTTTCGGATCAGCCGCCTTCAGCGCGCCGTCCTTGTTCGCCACCAGCTTCAACTCTTCGTTGTTGAGCAGGATCTTGCCCGCGTGCGGCTGCTCCAGCAGGTTGATGCAGCGCAGGAAAGTACTTTTGCCGGAGCCACTGGAGCCGATGATGCTGATCACATCGCCAGCCGCCGCTTTCAGGGACACGCCCTTGAGCACTTCGTGACTGCCATAGCGTTTATGCAGGTCTTGGACTTCAAGTTTGTACATGCGGTCGGTTCTCACAAAAACAGTCAGTCAGTCGTTGAGCAAGCGCCCGTGACGCAGCGCTTCGCGCCCCGCCACCTTGGCCAGCCAGAAACCGGGTTGGGCATAACGCAGCCGTTCAATGGCAAACAGCACCCCGGACGTACCAGCACACACCGTGCTGACCCGATCCGCGAGCGGATCGATCACTTCGAAAATCTCGTCCCCCGCTTCAACCCATTCGCCGGGTTGACGCAGGAAACTCACCACGCCGGGATGCGGCGCAAACAGCAATTCGGTGCCTTCGAACGGCATGCCTTCGCAAGCGTCCTGCGCTGGTTTCGGCCACTCGCCGCTGATCAAACCTTGCTCGGCGAGGAACGCCAGAATGCCTTCGGCGTGCGCCTCGGTTTCGGCGCGACCGGTGTCGGCCTGACCACCCAATTCAATGGTAGTCGCCAGGCACGCCAGTGGAATTTGCGCATCCGGGAACAGCCGCGACAAACGCAACCACGGCAGCGAACAGGCTTCGTCGAACGAACTGCCGCCGGAATCTTCCGCCAGCAGACCGACCCGCACATTGAGGTGCGCGGCCAGCGAACGCCATTGCGGCCAATGCTGCGGCAATGCGTACATGTGCAGCGCCGCTTCAGCATCGCAATGCAAATCCAGCACGACATCAGCGGTGCTGGCATGGCTGAGCAGGATGCGCTGCATGCCTTGCAACTGGCTGGAGGCCTCAGGCAATGCGGCCAGATGATCGGCCATTGCCTGACGGATCAGGCGAATATTGGCGTGCGGATCGTCGCCGAGACTATCGGCCAACGCAGACGCCACCGGCGCGCTCAGCTCGACGAAATCGCGGTTGAAGTTCTTGCCGCTGCCCGCCTCGAAACGCCCTTGATGATTGCCTTGCAGCAGTTGACCGAGGCCCAGTGGATTGGCCACCGGCACCAGTTCGATCACACCGTTGAGCAAGCCTTGGGCTTCGAGCTCGGCCAGACGCTTTTTCAGCGCCCAGGCGGTGCGCATCCCCGGCAGTTCATCGGCGTGGAGGCTGGCCTGAATGTAGGCCTTGCGCTCGCCACTGCCGAAGCGGAACACCGAAATCCGGCGTTCACTACCCAAGTGGCTCCACGGCAATGAATGATCAATGCGTTCCATATCAGTGCTTCCGCGGGGCCAGGTAGCCCAACCAGCGGCGCTCGGCCAGTTTGAACAGCTTCACCAGAATGAAGGTCAGGCACAGGTAGAACACGCCGGCGGTGATGTAAGCCTCGAACGGCAAGTAGAACTGGGCGTTGACCGTGCGCGCGGCACCGGTGATGTCGATCAGGGTCACGATGGACGCCAGACTGGTGGTCTGCAGCATCATGATCACTTCGTTGCTGTACTGCGGCAGCGCCCTGCGCAGGGCCGATGGCAGCAGGATGCGCTTGTACATCTTGAAGCGCGACATGCCCATGGCCTTGGCCGCTTCGATCTCGCCGTTCGGCGTGGCGCGCAGGCTGCCGGCGATGATTTCGGCGGTGTAGGCGCTGGTGTTGATGGCGAACGCCAGGCACGCACAGAACGTGGCGCTGGACAGCCACGGCCAGAGGAAGCTCTCGCGTACTGCTTCGAATTGCGCCAGACCGTAGTAGATCAGGAACAGCTGCACCAGCATCGGCGTGCCGCGGATCACGTAGGTGTAGAGCCAGGCCGACATGTTGACGACCGGGTTCTTCGAGACGCGCATCAGGCCCAGCGGCAACGCACACAGCAGGCCGAAGAACAGCGACAGCCCGAGCAATTTGAGGGTAGTCAGCAGACCGCCGAGGTACAGCGGCAACGACTCCCAAATGACGTTGTAGTCGAAGATCATAGATCAGCCGCCCTTACGCCTACCGAGTAGCGCTTCTCAAGTTGACGCAATGCCAGCAACGAGACACTGGTGATCACCAGGTACAGCGCCGCCACTGCGAGGAAGAAGGTGAAAGGTTCGCGGGTGGCGTCTGCCGCCTGCTTGGCCTTGAACATCATGTCTTGCAGACCCACCACCGAAATCAGCGCGGTGGCCTTGGTCAGAACCAGCCAGTTGTTGGTGAAGCCCGGAATCGCCAGGCGAATCATCTGCGGCACCAACACCCGGAAGAACACCTGAAAACTGCTCATGCCGTACGCCATGCCCGCTTCAGCCTGACCCTTGGGGATCGCCATGAACGCGCCACGGAAAGTTTCCGACAGGTATGCACCGAAGATGAAGCCCAGCGTGCCGATACCGGCAACCAATGGGTTCAGGTCGATGTAGTCGTCATAACCGAGCATCGGTGCGACGCGGTTGAGCAAGTCCTGGCCGCCGTAGAAAATCAGCAGGATCAGCACCAGGTCGGGAATGCCGCGAATCACGGTGGAGTACAGATCGCCCAGCCAGGCAAGCCAGCGAACCGGCGACAGACGCAGTGACACGCCGATCAGGCCCAGAACGATGGCCAGGGCCATGGACGACAAGGCGAGCTGAAGCGTCAGCCAAACGCCATCGAGGATGACAGCCCCGTAGCCTTTCAACATGATTCAGGTCCTCGAAAGTTGGGATGAAAAAATGGCGCAAACCTCAGAGATCCTGTTGCTTGCGCCATTTCGGACTTGTCGCTGGGACGTGTTACTTGCCGTAGATATCGAAGGCGAAGTACTTGTCCTGGATTTGCTTGTATTTGCCGTTCTCGCGAATGGCAGCGATCGCGGTGTTGATCTTGTCTTTCAGCGCGTCGCCCTTGCGAACCGCGATACCTACGCCGTCGCCGAAGTATTTGACGTCGGTGAACGCAGGACCGACGAAGGCGAAACCTTTACCGGCGTCGGTTTTCAGGAAACCGTCATCCAGCAGCGTAGCGTCTGCCACGGTGCCGTCGAGGCGGCCAGCGGCCACGTCGAGGTAGATTTCGTTCTGCGAACCGTATGGCTTGATCTCGGCACCCAGCGGGGCCAGGACTTCGCGGGCGAAACGCTCGTGGATCGAACCACGTTGCACGCCGATGTTCTTGCCCTTGAGCTCGGTCAGATTGTCGCTGACCTGAGTGCCGGCCTTCATGACCAGGCGCGCCGGGGTGTTGTAGTACTTGTTGGTGAAGTCCACGGACTTCTTGCGGTCTTCAGTGATCGACATGGACGACAGGATCGCGTCGATCTTGCGCACTTTGAGTGCCGGGATCAGACCGTCGAACTCTTGCTCGACCCAAACGCACTTGACCTTCATTTCTTCGCACAGGGCGTTACCGATGTCGTAGTCGAAACCAACGATGCTGCCATCCGGGGCTTTCGAGGCGAACGGAGGGTAAGCCGCTTCGATACCGATTTTCAGAGGTTTTTCATCGGCGAAGGTAGGCAGGGACAGCACGGAGGCAAGTGCCAGGGCGCCAAGCAGCACGAGTTTCTTCATCTTGGGACTCCATCGGTAAAGGGCTAAAACGGCAGAGTGAGCGACAGCCCATTATGCGAATGAGTGGAACCGGAAAGCGTTGCTGCGTCCTGGGAAGCGGGTGTTGAAAATCAACACGGGCAACGACGAGCGAGTGATCGGCATTCTAACGACAGGCCCGAAGCCGATATTTCTTCAATGCGACAACAAATTACAGAAGCACCGAGAAAGCCGTTTAGGCACGTTGACAGCCCTGCAAAATCATGCAAGAGCAAAAGACAGTGAACCGATCAATACTGCAAGTTGCGGGCCTATTATTGGCAAACCCTTCTAATCCGGCAAGCGCAGCGTGGGGTCTTATTTTTCTGGGGCGGGTTTGGGGCCCGGATTTGGGACGCGGCGTTTCCCAATGCCCCGGATCGGCGCGATGCGGTTACACATTCAGTAACTTGAAAGATCGCGGGTAACAGTAGGAAACCTCCCACAGAGGAAGCCGATAATTATTGGTTGAAGATCAACATCAAAAGATCGCAGCCTGCGGCAGCTCCTACAGGAATCGCGT